>NZ_JAJTDH010000010.1:0-223722 GCF_021300285.1 Microcystis sp. 49638_E5
TGAATTAATTCAACTCCCTATCAGCGAAGCCAATAACTACCGCTTTGACTCAGTGGAAGTCAAACAACTTTCCTTTCGTCTCGATGGAGTCTTTCTGCCTCAAAATAATCACCCTAGATTTCATCGTAAAACCGGGGTTGGGACGGGGATAAAGTTATCCCCTCACCCAACCTTACTTACCAACGATTTAAGAAACCGCCACCATTACCCCAGCGCGGTCGGGAATTAAAGAAACCACCACCGTCAGACCAACCATTACGCCAGGGCCGCGCATTAACGAAACTACCACCGCGACCATCTACCCAACCACCGACACGACTATTCCCCCAACCGCGATTGCCACCATCTCCCCAGCCTAAAGCTTGTAAACTAGGATCGGCAGTACCTTCCGGCAGTTGGTTAACCCGTTCGCGTACAGCGCTAGATAGACGACTTAAACGCGCTTCAATGGGATTAGCCTCGTCTGAGGCGGCCTGAGCGGTGCTAGTCAGACCGAAGGCAGATAAAGCGAGAAGAAAGCCGACTAAACCAGTTTTATTGCTGATATTCACCTGAATTTATGCTCCTATTTGGCTTCTTGGGGATTAATTTGGGCGTGTTCGATAACTTTGAAGGCAAAAAACCCCTTTAATAATTCTGGGGGGATGGGAACCATGCCTTGACTACCGAACCAGCGATCGATTTGACTAACGGTGGCCGTATCATTGGTGATGTAATCCTGCATCATTTTAACAATGGCATAGTTGACATCATCCAAAAAAGTAGAGTTATTTTCGGGAACCATGCAAGCAATGCCAAAATTAGCTAGAGCTTCTTCGGGGACGATTTCGTAGATTTTAGGGTTATCTCTGAGGATTGTTCCCGCTAAAGAGATGCTATCCCCCGCTATTGCGTCAATTTTACCAGTTTTTAAAGCTTCGAGGGCTTCTTCTACGGTGCTGTAGGTGGTAACAATTGTCGCTTGCGGTTGTACTAATTTAATCACATCCACGGCCGCAGAAGTGGGAACCAAGGCGATGCGTTTACCGATTAGGGATTGAGGAGTGGAGAGATTGCTACCTTTTTTGGCTAAAATCCTAATCCCAGAAATGCTGTAACTGATGGAAAAATCGACAACTTTCGCCCTTTCCCAAGTAAAAGCCGTACTACAAGCGATATCGATGTCCCCGCTACGAATGAGATTAATTTTCTCTCCGGGTTGATTAGCTTCAATCATTTGCAGGGTGACGGGACGACCGAGACGAGTTTCCAATCGTTTTCTAATTCGTTCCAACACATCCATAGAATAGCCGACTAATTCCCCCTTATCATCAATGTAGGAGTAGGGAATCGCATCAAAACGGGTTCCTACGGTCAAAAATCCCGTGCGAGCCACTTTTTCCACCACTGTTTCCGCTAAACTTGCACTGGCGAGGAACATAGGTAATATGCAACCCAGTCCCACTAACTGTAAAATTTTCTTCATAAATCGAGTGCTTGCTCCCGTACAAACATAACTATACTAGAATTCGCTAAAAAATCTTCAGGGCTTCCATAATAATTTCTGTGAACTTTTACAAATTAGATGGCGGTTCAAGGCGAATTAATTGACCGTTACCTTCATCGGTGAGCAGGTATAAAAATCCTTCGGGACTTTGACGCACATCCCGCACCCTCTGACCGATGGGAATCGCTTCTTGATTGATAATTTCACCCGATTTATCCACTTCCAGACGGCGAATATCCCTAGAAACTAAACCACCGGCGAATAAATTTCCCTGCCAATTAGGAAAGCGATTACCAGTATAAAAGACCAATCCTGAAGGAGCGATTGCAGGTGTCCAAATTGTTTTCGGATCGATCAGACCTAGTCGAGATTTTTCGCTGGAAACTGGGGTATTAGTGCCGTACTCTTGACTGGCAGAAACCACTGGCCAACCATAATTTTTACCTTTTTCAATTAAATTTAATTCGTCCGCTCCTTTCGCTCCGTGTTCTGTTGCCCAGACTCTTTTAGTCATCGGATCAAAGCTGATTCCTTGAATATTCCGATGACCATAACTCCAAATTTTAGAACCCGCAAAAGGATTATCTTTAGGTAGAGAACCGTCGTCATTGATGCGAATAATTTTACCTAAATGACTTTGCCGATTTTGTGCCTGTTTTCTAATTAAATCCCCCGCTAATTGTAGGGGAGGATTGCCCCCGTCCCCAATCGCTACCAATAAAGTGCCATCCGGTAGCCATAATAACCGCGAACCGAAGTGTTGAGAGCCAGTTTTTGCCTGGGAAACTTCAAAAATAACCCGCACATCTCGCAAACTTGCACCATCATAAACCGCACGAGCGACGCGGGTACGATTAGCCTCCTGGTCTCCGTGGGCATAAGTTAGATAAATCCAGCGATTTTGGGCAAATTGGGGATGAATTGCCACATCGAGCAATCCTCCTTGTCCGACGGCAAAAACTTCGGGAACTCCAGCGATGGCTTTTGGTTCTAATTTGCCCTCTCTAACCACTCTTAAACGACCGGGACGCTCTGTGATGAGGATTTCCCGGTTAGGTAGCCAAACCATCGACCAGGGATGCTCTAAACCCTCGATTACGGTCACTTTTTGCCATTGATTTGTCTGGGAATTATTCGCCGAAGTTAATACATTTGCACCTTGACAACTGGAGATAATTATGGTAAGCAAAACGCTGGATACTATAGGCGAGAAAATGCGATTAAGAGAAGTAAGCATTAGTTGGTAACTCCCCATACAAATATTGGTCAATTTTCCCCGACTAATCAAGCTCACCCTATTTTAGAAACTGGGCAGTTTTAAGAAACATTTTAGGCGGTTTGACTTCATTGGGCAATGCGCTCTCAAAAAGAATCCTTACCCTCGTACCCACCGTTAGCTCTAAGGGAACATCGGGTTGAAGCACTGTCCGATCAAATATAGCTTCGAGTTCTTGGAACATTACTCTTGACAGGGTATGGCCTGTTTCTAGTATGATCGCTTCTGTGTGGAGCCTAAACGTTCAATCTATTAGTATTCTTAGTATTCCTATGGTCAATCAATAGACATCCCCAAAAACTTATAAGCGAGTCACAGCAAGACAGGCAGATTAGACCGAGAGTCAAAATTAGCTCTAAAAACGGATTGATCAGTGCTTGGTGTTGCTGAAATTTTGAAGTGTTGCTATGATTAATCTAGAATCTTTTCCTTTGGAGTATAGAGGCTATGACTCAAAAAGTATTAGCAAAATTAATGTCTTTTGCTATTAGCGATAAGCTAGGATTATTCAAAATAGCGATCGCATCTTCTTGTTTGATGATTGTTCCGCAGGGGCAAGTTAGGGCTGCATCTATTTTCATAGCGAATCATAGCTTTGAAGACCCGATCGCTCCCCAACAGCCGGATGGGTATTTTTATAGCATTAATGACATCACTAACTGGGTAATTGGTGGTCTGAGCGATCCCGGTTATACTGCTGGAGTTGATAAGCCAGTGAATCTCCCAAACACTTCAAACGTCTTTTTCACTGACCCGATTCCCGATGGATCTCAGGTAGGCTCCAGTAATGGGCGAACTATCAGCCAGACACTTTCCGCAACTTTGCAAGCGAACACGCAATATACTTTGGGTGCCTATGTCGGACGCAGATTAATTCTTCCCAATGTGCCGTCGGGCTACTACAATATCGAACTTTTAGCCGAAAGTACAGTTCTAGCCTCTAACAATAGTATTACTCCTCTTGCCGGCGAATTCGAACTTGTCACCGTTAACTATGCCAGTGGTGTCAGCGATCCGCTCATCGGGCAGGCATTAACAATTCGTCTGACATCGACATCACAGCCTCACCAAGTCAATTTCGATAATATAACCCTTGACGCTTCTCCCATTCCCGAACCTTCCGCGATATTAGGATTGCTAGGTTTCGGACTGTTGGGAATCGGTTCAACGTTAAAACAAAAACGATGAGTAGTCCTGCAAAATTAATTACCTAGTCGAGACGGGAGACGGCTTAGATATGTAATTAATTTTGCTTAGGTGCTTAATTTAACCGAATTAGGGGTATGAAGCTTTCCTGCCCGTGATTCCCGATCTAAATCTCCTGGAGAGCGATCCCTAACCCTCTCAAATTTCTTGAGATTGTTTTGACAATTCTCCCAAAGGAGTTTAGCATCATGATAATAGCAATTGTAAGTTAGATGTGACTGGAATGTGATATGACAGTCGCTTTTTTACTTTATGAAGCTATCATTCAACAATTCTGAATTCATCCATGACTCTCCCGATTATATCATCATTGATATAATCGGTTTTTATTTCTTCTCCCAATAATTCCTCGATTTCCTTATCTTTAAAAAATTGACTAAATAAGTATAAGTAGCTGGTTATAATTAAATTAAAAATGGATTTTAGGTTCGATCCCCCCTGCCCCCCTTGATAAGGGGGGTGCCGATCCCCCCTTAGTCCCCCCTTGATAAGGGGGGTGTCTGACAACTTTTAACGCCTACCTACTTAAACGTCTTGAAACAAATACTAATCCATTGATTATAATAGCTTTAACCACTGTTCCTGCTGGAAATTTTTTCTCGAGGGTCGATTCCTAATTTAGAGTTGATTATTTCAAGTATTCCTATTTCGTCAATTAGCCCGGCTACTATTCCTAAGTGATCTAGGTTTTTAATTTTTACCTCTGAGATAGGAGACAATTTTTGTACCTTTAATAGATTTTTGAGCTTTTTGTTCGTCTCACTTTTTTTGGACTAATTCTCTGAGTATTTTTGCTTATTTTTTCTTGAATGAGTTTATGCTACTTTATACTACATTTTGAAGTGCGGAGTGTCGGTTAAAGAGTATCGGTACGGCCTCCTATGAATCCCCTCATCGCTCGTCTGAATTTTGTTTCTCCTGGCCCCGATGATGTCCGCAAGGCCAGGGATGAAGGACAGAGTTTAAGCGCCGCTAATCTGGAAGGTATCGATTTAAGCCAAATGGACTTGAAAAACCCCGATTTTGCGGGGGCAATCCTCTTGGGGGCCGATTTAGCTGGGGCTAATCTCACCGGGGCGAATTTAGAGGCGGCGGATCTACGCCTGGCTAATCTGCGCGGCAGCGATCTCCGGGGTGCCAATTTACGAGACACTTTACTATATCGCGCGGTCCTCTGTGGGGCTGATTTGCAGGGTGCTGACTTAACTGGTGCGAAAATTTCCCTCTCTCTCTACGACGGGACAACCGACTGGCCGGAAGGCTATGATTATAAAAATTCGGGAGCAATCGGGCCAAAAGCCAATTTAACCGGTGCTTATCTCAATAACGCTAATCTTAGATTTGCCGACCTCAGTGGTGCTAATCTCCGGGGAGCTTATTTAAGCGAGGCCGACTTAACCGGTGCAAATCTGGCAGCAGCGGCCTTAAGTGGAGCTAACTTGCAAAGAGCGTCCTTAACCGGGGCTTTTTTGCGTGACGCTCGTTTAGTTGGGGTCGAGTTACAGTTTGCGGATCTGCGGGGTGCGGACTTAACCGGTGCAATTCTAGAACAGATACAGAATTTAGAAGGGGCCGATTTCAGTCAGGTGGAAGGATTGAGCGATTTAGAGCGCTCTTATCTCTGTGGTTGTTCCTCCCGGGAGTTAGGAACTTGGAACCCCTACACCCGCTCCAATACTGGCCAGAGTTGAGACTGTTTACCGCGTTAGAGTGGGCCTCTTTGACCGACCACCGACTCCCCAATCGGCCCTGAAATCGGCAATGCCCAAAATAGTTAAACCCCATGTAGAATCGGATTTACCAGACAATTTAGCGGCTTTTCTCCTCAACACTTAAATTAATCGTGCCGCGGGGGTTTATTGGTCGGAGAACCCGCCGGAACGACCTTGGATGTGGGGGGGATACCTTTGAGGGAAATGAGCGTATTCATCACCGTTTTTGCCACGGGAGCGGCAACAGTGGAGCCAAAAGTATTGGCACCCTTGGGTTCATCCACCACCACCAAAACCACATAACGGGGCGATTCGATCGGTAAAATCGCGACAAAACTGGTAATTTTGGCGTTAGGTAGATAACCCCCCGTCGGACTAGCTTTTTGTGCGGTTCCCGTTTTGCCTCCGATGCGATAACCAGGGATTTGGGCTGCTACCCCCGTCCCCTTGCTGACGACGGTTTCCATCATTTCCACCACTTGCCGGGCCACGGTGGGAGAAAAGACTTTTTTGCTGGGATAATCGGGCTGCCAGTGCAAACGGCCGCGGTCGTCGGCTAATCCTTTGATCACATGGGGAGTCACTAGGGTGCCACCATTGGCCAGCGCACCGTGCATTTGTACTAATTTTAAAGGCGTTAGGGATAAACCTTGACCAAAGGAAGCGGTGGCCGATTCAATGGCATTATCCAGAAATTCTGGTTCGGGTTTGAGATATCCTGCCACTTCTCCGGGTAAATCTACGCCAACCCTTTGATTTATTTCCAATCCTAATAAACTTTTATAGAAATCAACTCGCCCCATTTTTTGGGCAATTTGCACCATGGCCACGTTACTAGAGGTTTGCAGAACTCGGGCCATATCTAGCGCCCCATAACCCTGTTTAGAGGCATTTTTAATCGTCCAGGGACCGACAGTAATTGCCCCCGGATCATTGACTACTGTATTAGCTTTAATTGCCCCTGCTTCCATAGCCAGGGCGATAATAATTGGTTTAAAAGTTGACCCCGGTTCGTACTGATCGGCTACGGTCCAATTTTTAAATAGAGCCACATTGGCTTTATAGTATTCGTTGGGGTTAAAAGTTGGCTCACAAACTAGGGCTAAAAGAGAACCATCAAGGGAGTCCATGACGATGACAGCCCCTCGTTTGGCATTAAATTTTTTTAGCTGTTCTCGTAGGGCCGTCCTGGCGGCTCTTTGTAGTTTTAAATCGAGGGTTACTTCTAACTGTAATTCATCGAATTGAAAGATACCATCGGGAACAAAAGCTGGTAAAATTCGCCCGTCTCCCATGCGTCTTGTATTGACAGAAAAAGGGTCTCTTTCTAATAACTGACTGGAACCTCTTTCTAATCCTGCTTGGCCACGATGTTCTTTATCTACATAGCCAATCACGTCAGCTGCCACATCGTCTTGGGGATAATAACGAGCGTATTTTTCCTCTAATTCTACACCGTCAAGAGATAATTGTTTTAAGCCCCTAGCCACGGATTCGGTTAATTGATTGGCTAAACGAATTCCTGTTTCTTTTTCTTTAAATCTTTTAATTAGTTGATTAGTGGGAATATTTAATAAAGGAGCTAATTTATCAGCCACTTCTGCTGGGGGAATAGCAAACAGTTTTGGGTGTACATAAAGAGTATAAATCAAGCGATCGGTCGCCAAAACATTACCATTACTATCGACGATCGCCCGTCGGGGAATATAGGGTCTAATACTGGTAGTTTGCTGTTGTCTGGCTCTTTTTTGCAATTCCTGTGCTTGTACTATTTGTAATTGGTACAATCGCCAGGCTAACCCCAAAATACCCATGACTAAAATCAACCACACCGCCACCAATCGTCCGTTACTCAAAGGCAATTTTTTTAACTGTTGTTGCTGTTTTTTGGCGTTTAAATAGGACTTTCTGTCCCGGATCCTGCCAGAGGGCGATCGAGTTTCTTTACCTCTAAATTTGGGTCTTTTTGTGTCAGTCATGAGAAGTATCTTTCAGTGATCAGTGAGCAGTAACCAGTGAACAGTGAGCAGTGATCAGTAACCAGTAATCAGTGAAAAGACAGTAGGAAACTTCTATTTAATACTGCACACTTAAAAACTCACATCTGATAACTTTTAACTTACCCACTGATAACTGATAACTGATAACTGTTAATAGGCACTTCTGGGTCGAGAATTGACGGTAGATTGGGGTTGAGAAGCGGGGGCAGGTTTCAGGTTCGGGGCAGATTTACGCTGTAAAAAGATAGTTTGGAAGGGTTGGGGATGAGTCAATCCCGTTTCGGGTTTTTCTGCTTGTTGAGCTAGTTGATGTTTAAGGGTTTCATTGGTGGCCAAAAGATGGCGCTCGTGACGTTGCAGTGTTTCCAGTTTACCAAATTCTTTGTCCCAAACCTTGGGAATATATACCGTCCAAGCATATATTCCCAGAGTCGAACCCAACAGACAAAAAGTAATCACGGCCACTATTCTTTCTAGGAGGCAAAGGGAACGTAATTGACGCGAGGCTAATTGTTTTTGTGTCGGGGCCACGGGAACTCTCTCCACCGATTTAGTCGCCGGTTTAGCCGTTGGGGTCGCCTGATTTACTGGTGACTGGGGACGGCGTTGACTCGCTTGGCTTTTTTGGCGAGAAACGGGAACGGGAATATAGGACTTATGGGCAGCAGACATGATTTTCTCTCAATATTTCTAGCTAGTTGTCGTTGTCAAAAATTAAGTTTCTAAAATTAGGAGTCGGTCATCAGGAGGAAATATTTAATTGATAACTGTTGCCTTTTTTCCTTTTTCCTTTCTACTTTTTCCTTTAAAATCACTGCTCTAGTTCTAGACGTAAACGATATAAAATAGTTTGCGGATGAACTTGAGCGAGAATTTGATTAATCACCGTACTCGGTCCGGATGCCCCCCAACTGCAACCGCGTTCTAGATAGATTTTAGCGGCTTTTCCGATGATATAGGTTCCATAAGCAGCAATTGCCCCCTGTAGGAGAGCGGTGCTACCGTAGAGGGTTAAAGAGGTGGGATTTTCAAAAATACTGGCCGCCGCCGCCGCCGTTTTGCCCAAACCGATAATCACAGTGCTGAGGATTTCCCCCACCAGCAACCCCGCACTACTCAAAAGTAGAGTCCGCCAGAGTTGACCAGCTTGGTGACTGGTAATCGGCAAGCCGTACAAACGAGCTAAAGCCCGAACTAGAGTCAAATCGACGATTGAAGCCCCTAGGAGGTCTAAAATAGCGATCGGATTGGCCGCAATCGCTAAAGCCTTATATTTCGCGTATTGCCAGATAATTTCCTCCGCTTGACTGTCTCGAAGTTCCAGGGTTTTTCTAGCGATATTTTCTTCCGCTTCTTGCCCTTGCACTAAAGCATTTAAGGCCAGTAGCGATCGCCCTTCCCGATTTAAAATCGTTAAGAGTTTATCTTGCAGCTCCTCAATTTGGGGGGGAGGGGTTTCCCACTCAGTCACCACGCGCCCATCGGGGTATTCCACCCGGACGGGAATCGGTTGCGGTTCGGCGGCTACCATAACTATCTCATCGCTAGTTAACAAATCTTCTAACGTTTTTTCATCCCGATTGGTTCCTAATCTCTGTAACTGCTGAAAAATCTGACGGCGATCGGCTTCCGGATAGAGATCAATCTTATTAAACACCAAAATGATCGGTTTTTTAGCCCGGCGCAATTCTCCTAAGGCCTCGTATTCGGTGCGGGTAATATCCCCCGCAACGATAAATAAAATCAAATCGGCACTTTTAGCGACTTCTCTGGCCATATTCGCCCGTGCTTCCCCTTCAATCTCATCCAATCCGGGGGTATCGATTAATTCTATCTGAATTTTACCCGTGGCTGGTATCCAACGCACCGATCGCGGCCAGCGTGTCACCCCGTGCAGAGGGCCAGTTGTCAGGACTTTTTGACCGACTAAAGCGTTTACCACCGAGGATTTACCGCGACTGACTAACCCGAAGGCTGCCACCCGAATCACCGTTTCATCCAGTTTATCTAAGGCCGATTTGAGGGACTGCAAATCCTGTTTAACGGCGGCCTGAAGTTGGGGATCGGGGGGATAATTCCAATGGCGGCGAAAACTGGCATACCAAGTTAAGGCCTGTTGTAAACTAGCTTTAGCCTGATTGTAATGAGTTTCCTCGAGCGATGGGGTCTTGGTCACGGTTGATTTTTTTACTGTTTATTGATGCTGCTGCCTTTATTGTAGGGTTTCGGGGCGGTAACTGAGATGAGGTTATCTGGGGTTAGGGGAAGACTTTTCAGTGATCAGTGAACAGTAATCAGTAATCAGTGAAAAGAAACTAGGGAAGTTTTCCACTAAAACCCTAAGGGACTTGCGCTCTGATAATGTACCTTTTGGGCGAACGCAGTTCGCCCCTACATTGTGGACAAAATCCGTTACTGTAGGGGCGCAAAGCTTGCGCCCTCCGATCGATTGGGATATTATTCCCACGCACAATTTCCGCCAGGGGAAGCAGCACAAAGGCCCGTTCTCGGCAGCGGGGATGGGGTATCTGTAATTCGGGCGTTTCTAAGATCAGGTCTTCATAAAATATTAAGTCTAAATCGAGGGTACGCGGTCCCCATCTTTCCCGTCGGACTCTCCCGAATAACTGCTCGATTTCTAATAATTTATGCAGTAAATCTAAGGGCGATAAATCCACTTGCACAATGGCGCAACCGTTGAGATAATCGGGCTGAGGAGGGCCGACGGCCGCGGTTTGATACCATTGGGAATGAGCTTCTAGTTTAATTCCTTTGACTCGCTCTAATTCCCCTAAAGCTTGCCCTAAAATTGTCGCTGAATCTCCTAAATTACCGCCTAAAGCGATCGCTGCCCGCTTCATCCACATCCTTCCTCAACAATAATCTCGGCTAATTCCCCCGTCGCCCCTAAAGATTTACCTAAAAACATATTGACATTTGGATGCTTTTGTGCTAGTTCAAAAACTTGGGCTTCGATCGCGTCCGTAATTGCACCAGCAAAGAGGAAATAGGGCAGTATAGCGATTTTTTGGCTACCTTGAGCAATTAAACTCTCGATTTGTTGGGATAAACTCGGTTCTATCGACCAATAAGCTGTAATTGCTCCAGAAAACGCCGCTAGATTTTCCACTTCCCGATTACCGCCGGGGCGACGACTACCGTGGGACAGTAAAATGCGGTCTTGGTGGCTTAAATCGGCAAATTGTCGGGATAACAGCGATTTTATGCCCTGATAACTGCCTAAATGGGGCTTTAACTCTAGCTTAATTGGCGATCGCACTTTGTCCACGGCTGCGGGAATATCTTCTTTAACGTGAACCCCCGACAGGAGAAACAGGGGGATAATCTGCAACCGGTTACATCCTTGGCTTTGTGCTTGTTGGGCAAAAGCTTCTATTTGTTGATGGAGAGGTGTTATCGCTAATTCTAGGGCGGCAGTCCCTACTAATACCCGATTATCTGCTTCTAGAACCGCTATAGATGGGCTAAACTCCGATTTACTCGCCAATCTTTCGGCGGGTTGACTAATTTTTTCCTGAACTAAGGCTGCTAATTGTGTCACCGCCATGGCTGGACGCGGATCGCGACTACCGTGGAAAACCAATAAGTAGGCTGAGGAGGTCTTCAAAGAAATCTTGCCAAAATAGTTTAGTTTTTAGCCTAATACATTTTGTCTCCCTTTAGGCATCAATGCCCCTGATATTCTCGATTTAGCTGGTAAGCGGGAAAACCTCCCCACTAGCCCCAAGTGCTACCATTTTACGGGATGTAAAGTGTGAGCAAATCAGCCCGCCGGCTTGAGTTAGCCTAGGTATTGAGATATAATTGCTATTGACAGAAACTGCCAGAGGTATATTTGTATTATGCGGGTAATTAGCCGTCGAATACTTCGCGATTTCTGTATGACCAACGCTAATTCCTGCGAGTCTCTCTATGATTGGTATAGAGTCGCTAGTAAAGCAGCATGGCAAAATCTAATCGATGTGCAAGCCACTTATAAAAGTGCTGAATCTGTTGGTAATTTCACTGTTTTTAACATTAAAGGAAATCACTTTCGTCTAATTGTAGATCTAGTTTATAGCCGACAGACTATTTATATTAAATATATTCTTACCCATGCCGAGTACGATAAAGAAAATTGGAAAAATGATGCTTACTTTTAATTCTAAAACCTATGGAGAATTACTCGCTTACTATCAACCAAAAGCAATCACCACAGAGGTGGAAAACGAGCGAGTGATCGCAATTGCTCAAGAGTTGGAACATCGCTCGGAACTTAGTTTAGAGGAGGAGGCTTTACTGGAGTTATTGATTAGTTTGATCGAAAGGTTCGAGGCAGATAATTATCCAATTCCTGACATAAATCCTTTAGCAACTTTACGGCATCTTATAGAAGCTAACGAGATAGAATATCCAGAGCTAATTACTATTTTGGGTTCCCCTGATGCGGTGGAGCAAATAATTAATGGACAACGCAGCATCAATCAGTCAGAAGCTAGGTCTTTGGGAGCATATTTTCGGGTTGATGCCAGTTTATTTACTTGATAAGTAACTAAGGAAAATTAATTACACATCTCAAGGGAAATTAATTTGGCACGACTACTTAACGAATTATTGCGATCGCTTGCCAGGAACTAATTTTCAGCGATAATCTAAAGTCAGAGTCCATCGGGAGATAAGATCATGAACTTTCGTCTAGTTCTATTTTCAGGCCTTGTTACCGCTTTAGTCGGGGCAGGTATCGGTTATGGCATTAGCCGCATTGAACGCAATCCCAGCCAAGTCAACTATAAAAATCCCTATAACTATCAAATCATCTATGGACGTTATTTTGCCGGTGCCGGGGCAGCCTTGGGCTTCTGTGTGGGCGCGGGTTTGCAAATGGTCAAAGAACTCAAAGAAGAAAGAGATAGAGAAATGGGCATCCTAGATGATGGCTCAGAATTCTAGTCTTTTGGGGCTAATTCCTCAAGAATGACGAATTGAACGTGATTAATCGCTAAATCGCCGATGGGAACTTGGGTTTTTAACACCGGTTGTCCTTCACTGAGCATTCGTTCAAAGGGGATATCTTTGGCAATTTCCGTGTGATACCAAGCTAAACCCATAAAGAAACGATTGGGATAGGGACCGCCTTCAAAAATATCATCGGGATTGGACTCCATGGGAACCCAACCGATAGAGGGCAGATAAAATTCCATCCAGACGTGATTGTAATCCGGTTCGAGGGGTAAATTACGTTCGAGGGGATGGGGTGGGCATTTATAACGTCCTACTGTGCGACAGGCAATACCATTGAGACGACACAAAGCCAATAATAAACCCACATATTCGCCACAGGAACCCACTCCGCGCCGCAGGGCAATATCGGGGGTGTCGATGTTGGGTTTGATGCCGTAGGAAAGCTGATCATAGACGTAGTTACGAATACTATAAACTTTTCTGAGGAGATTGGTTTCCCGACCGATCGCTTCTTCGGCAGCATTGAGGATAATTTCTGTATTCATGGCCAGATCATCATTATCGATCAAATAGCGATCGGGAAAATCGGCGGGTAAGGGGGGTAAATCTTCGCAATCTTGGGGAGTAATTTGGTATTTAATTCCCCATACTTCTAAGACTACTTTCCACCCAAAAATATGACGTTGTTTGCCGGTTATTTGCTCGAACTTAAATACTGCCACCCGCTGCCCGTCTTGAATTTCTTCAATAAAAGGCAATCCCACCGCTTCGACGCTGCGAATTTTTTGCCGTGGTGTTTCTAAGGGTAAAGCGATGCGCCATTCCACATCTTTTAGTTCGATATTATATAGAGGTTCCAATTCCTCGACGTAGGATAATTCAATCAGATAACCGTTAGAAAGGGCGTATTTTTTAGCGGGATCGTAGTGAAAATATAGAGGATGGACAAAAGTACGCGGACGATAACTAAGTTCGTAAACCTGTTCGGAATTGGGATTATCGCGGATAAAGGGTTCCTGGAAAGCATAGGCCACATATAGGATATCCTTGCCACTGTTCGCATCGCGATAAAATGCTAATCCCGTCGGCGATTCAAAAGGAGTTATCATGCTAAAAAGCTGTTCTCCCGTGGCGCGATCAAGACAGTAAACCGTTTGTTCTAGGGTATCCGTTAACCAAAGTTCTTCCCCGCGAATGGTGATATTTTCGATGCCGATACCAGGCGCGTACAAACGAGTAATTTCCTGTCCCGATTGGCGATCAAATATAAAGATTTGTCCAGAACGTTGACAAGTGACATAAATTGTGTTACCAGTTACGGCGACTCCGTTAGCGGTGTAGGGAAGACGGGTAAAAAATTTCGGGGTAAAATCTTCGAGAGTGCAGCAGTAGAGATTTTCGCGGGTAGTAAACCAGAGGTGATTTTGATCATCGATTGCCAATCCCGTCGTCCCGACGAATTCTTGCCAGCGATGGGAATTAAGTACGCTTGTATGACCATTATCGAGGGCAATTTGGTATAAATAGCCGTTTTTTGCGTCGATAGCGATTAATTTGTTATCTTGAAATACAATTCCGTGCAGGGCTGTGGCGCTAATCGGGCGAATCGTTTGACGATGGGAGGGAAGACTGGCAGGATCGAAAATCATAGGAGGAAACGAAAAGGGAGGGTGTTTTTAAGTGAATAAAACAGCAATTCTCCCCACGATAGCAAATTTTCTCGCCCTTGAATGCTCGTAATGAACTGCAATCCCGAAAAAAATGTCAAGAATTGTCACCTATAGTCCCTCTCATACCCTTGTACCTACCTACGAGTGTTTCAATCGTTGCAGTTATTGTAATTTTCGCAGGGATTTAGGCACTGATGGCTGGTTAAGTTTAGACAAGGCAAAAGAGATTTTAACTGCTTTGCAGGGTTCGGAAATTACGGAAATTTTAATTCTTAGCGGGGAAGTTCATCCTTTAGCAGCCAATCGAGAGTTATGGTTTCGGCATATTTATAATTTAGCAGCATTGGCTTTAAATATGGGTTTTTATCCCCATACCAATGCAGGTATTTTAACTTTTGCCGAGATGGAAAAACTGAAAAATGTCAATCTATCTATGGGTATAATGTTAGAACAAATGACAGTGACTTTATTAAATACTGTCCATCGTCATGCCCCTAGTAAAGTGCCATCCCTGCGCTTAGAGCAGTTACAATGGGCGGGAGAATTAGGAATTCCTTTTACCACGGGGTTATTATTAGGAATTGGTGAAACAGAATGCGATCGCTTAGTAACCTTAGAAACTATTGCCGCTCTTCATCAACGTTGGGGACATATTCAAGAAGTGATCCTACAACCCTATAATCCGGGTAAAAGAGAACAGTGGCAAAATAATCCTTTTGATCTGCAAAAATTACCCGATCTGGTTAGACAAGCTAGGGAAATTTTGCCCCCAGATATTGTCATTCAAATTCCCCCGAATCTAGTACCCGATCCTCTTTTTCTCTTGGATTGTTTAGCGGCAGGAGCGCGGGATTTAGGCGGTATTGGCATTATCGATGAAGTTAATCCCGATTACCTCCATTTACACCCCGATAAATTAAAGGAATTTTTAGCAGTTTATGGCTGGGAATTAAAGCCACGCCTACCGGTTTATCAGTAAACATTAATCAGGGAAAAGATAGCACTGTTAATGCCATTGAACACTCCTTACTTAATACCCCTTAATTGATTATTATTCATTCTTAATTCTCCTAACGACCGACGACCGAGGCTGCATCTCATTTTTGTACATCTACCAATTGGGATTTTTACGGGGAAACTCTCGGCTAAGATTGGGCATTACTTCCGAATTTTATCACTCAATCCAAGCTTTTGGGGGGTTCTACCCCCCAAACCCCCCGTTGGGGGCGTGGCGCCGCCCCCAAACCCCCCGCGCATTAGTTTTTCGGTGGGATGCTTACACGCAGCTGCTGTGCAAATGTGAGATGCACCGACGACCGACTCCTAACCCTAACAACAATTTTTGATTTTTACCCGAGGTCTTATGATTCCCTCAAGCGAGCGCTACTGGCTCAAAAATGCTCATATTCCCGTTTCCCTGCTAGAAAATGAGAGTTTCTCTCCCCAAAACGCCGAGGGATTAACCTTAGTTAATCTGGAAATTAATGACGGTAACATTAATCGCATTACCTCAACAATCCCCCCCGAAGATAATATTCCCGTTATTGACCTCAAAAAAAAGATTGTTTTTCCTTGCTTTGTCGATATGCACACCCATCTCGATAAAGGTCATAGTTGGCATCGCTGTCCTAACCGTGATGGCACTTTTGACAGTGCCTTAAAAATGGCCCTAGAGGATTCCCGACGGGAGTGGCGCTTAGAGGATGTGTATCGTCGCATGGAATTCGGCGTTAAATGCAGTTATACCCACGGAACCGCCGCTATTCGCACCCATATCGACTCTTTTGGTCAACAGGCACAGATTAGCTTAACCGCTTTGGCAGAATTGCAACGACAATGGGCCGGTAAAATCACCCTGCAAGCGGTTTCTCTAGTTTCCCTTGACTACTATCAAACCTCCGAGGGAGCGGCCCTAGCCGATAAAATTGCCGAATTTGGGGGCATATTAGGGGGAGTAGCCTACACAAATCCAGATTTACAGGCACAAATTGATATTACCTTCAAATTAGCCCAAGAAAGGGGTTTAAATCTCGATTTTCATCTGGATGAAAACGGCGATTCCGATTCTACCTGTTTAGCAGCGATCGCGCGTACTGCTATCAAAGAGCAATTTGACGGACAAATCATCTGTGGTCACTGTTGCAGTTTAGCGGTACAATCGCCTGAAATAATCCAAGAAACCCTAAATTTAGTCAAAAATGCGGGCATTGCTATCGTTAGCTTGCCGATGTGCAATCTCTACCTACAGGATCGTCAAGAGGAAAAAACCCCTTTTTGGCGCGGGACAACTAAGATAAAAGAGATGAAAAAAGCGGGAATTCCGGTTGCTTTTGCCAGCGATAACTGTCGCGATCCCTTTTATGGTTTTGGGGATCACGATGGTTTAGAAGTCTTTACCCAAGCGGTGCGGATTGCCCATCTCGACACACCCTACGCTGACTGGGTAAATAGTGTCACCCTCACCCCAGCAAATCTGCTCGGATTGCCCCATTTAGGGCGCATTAAGACGGGTCTAGAGGCAAATTTGTTAATTTTCAAGGCTCGCTACTTTAGCGAGCTATTATCGCGACCACAGTGGGATCGCCTTGTGATTCGGCGCGGGTTGAGCATCGATACTACTCTCCCCGATTACCAAGAGTTAGATGATTTAGTTCTAGGAATTGAGCAACTCCTGTAAGGGTTTGACAAAAACCACCGATTCTAGGTTGATAGCACCGTAAATATGGGGAAAGGTCTCTTTTTCTAGCTCTGAAGTGGCATTTTCTGGGTTAGGATGTTGGGGCTGCTCCCATTTGACCGGGGACTGCAATTGTTCGAGAGAAATGGCTAAAACCAGCAAATCTGGCTGATTTTGATAAAAAGCGGCCACAACTTTCGGAATTTGTTCTAAGGTGGAGCAATGGATAAATCCCTCATTTTTTAGGGAATACGCCCGATATTCCCCCATTTCACGAGCTATTTGCCAACCTCTTTCTGTGGTGATGTGATAGATCATCGGTTCGCCTCCTACTGTCACTTTATCCCTAATTTTAGGATATAGCCTGAAGCTGTCAGCAGCCCTCAATTCTCTTAAACTAGAGGTCAGGGAATAAAGACAAGAAATTTGTCCGACCAATTACCAGAAAAAAATTGCCGATAACGGCCTCAAAATCTCTTGATAGTCTCTTTTTACCTGATATTAACCATTTCCCCTTAAAATGAGCTTACCGAGGCAATAACTGCAAAAATCTATGCTAGATAAAATATTTACTCCCAATCCCTACGCTGAAAAACCCGCTCCTCTGCGTCCTCGCAAGGGGGTGATTATCGGTGTTGGTCAGGTGGGGATGGCCTGCGCTTACTCGATGTTAATTCAAGACTGTTTTGATGAATTAATTCTGCAAGATATCGCCACGGATAAAGTCGAAGGGGAAGTGATGGATTTAAGGCACGGAATGCCTTTTATTGAACCCACAGACTTGAAAATGGGAACCGTGGCCGATGTGGGACAAAATGCCGATGTGGTGATTATTACTGCCGGGGCTGCCCAAAAAGAGGGAGAAACCAGATTACATCTCCTTGAGCGAAATGTGGCGATTTTTCGCCGTATTCTGGAGGATGTGGCTGTTTACTGCCCCAGTGCTTTGATTTTGGTGGTGAGTAATCCCGTCGATATCATGACCTATGTTACCCTTAAAATCACCCATTTTCCGCCTTCTAGGGTGATTGGTTCGGGTACGGTGCTAGATTCTGCCCGTTTACGCTCTCTTTTATCCACCCAACTCCATGTAGATGCGCGTAACGTCCACGCTTATATTATCGGTGAACACGGGGATAGTGAGCTTGCTGTGTGGAGTTCGGCCAATATCGGAGGAGCAAGGTTACTCGAAGGAGATTGGCAGGATTTAAGCGCAACCGACCAAGAAAGCTTAACAGAAATTTTTCTTCAGGTTAAAAACGCCGCCTATGAAATTATCAAACGCAAGGGTTATACTAGCTATGCGATCGGTTTAGCTACCACGGATATCGTTAAAGCGATTTTACGTTCCCAAGAAAGAATTCTCACTATTAGCACTCTCCTCGATGGTCAATACGGTCTCAAAGATGTGTGTTTAAGTATTCCCTCGGTGGTTAACGAGAAAGGAGTGATAAAAACTCTGAATCTTGCTCTCAGTCCCAGAGAAACGGAACAGTTACATAATTCGGCCAAAATCATGCGCGATTTAATCGATCAACTCAAAATTTAACTTAGGGTTGGCTGAATAAATCTAAAAACCTTGTTGGCTAAGATTTTTAGATTTTTTTGCCCTGAAAAAGTGCCGAACATAAGAGCGATCGAGGGGAAAATTTAGGCACTTTTTCCCCGAAAATTAGGTAATTGTGGGGTGGACTGAAGAATTAGTGCTAGACTTCCCGAAAAGTCTATTTTATTTCAGCTTGTTGTTAGGAATCTACTTAAAAGAGGTTGTTTAATCTGGCTAATACGCTTTTGGTTATGATACGCGGAAAAGTTCGCTGCGATGGTGCTAAAATGGGGTGATATGCTGAAAGTTTCCAATTATCTTTACTCTCAGGAGTGTTATGGAGAAAGTTTTTGTATAATCGATATTTGGCCTGCTCACCCTTTGGTGATGCCAGTTCAGTCCACTTCTGAATAGGTATTGGAATTGATTTGAATTAACTTTTGTAGCAGTCGAGGTTCTAAGCTTTCATGGGGCAATCTTCAAGCAATCGGGAGTTTTGATGGCTAAAGCGCAAATGATTGATCATCTTAAGAAGACGTGTCAGAAGACCTTGAAGCTGTTAGAACAGTTAGGACCAATATCAAATCTAGCTGTTTTAATTGCCGCTATTACTTATCTCACTTACGGGGAGCAAAAACAGCGTAACTCCGACGTTACTCAAGCGTGGACAGTTATTACTGCCGCTTACGAGCAAAAAGGTAGCGGAGGACGAATTCAAGCCCTTGAGTTATTAAATGCCTCTCCAGGCATTCCAGGACGGCACAGATTCCCTTGGTTCTGGTTGACATGGAACCCGGAGAGTTTACAAGGCTTAGAAGCTCCGAACGCTTTTTTGCAAAATATTCAATTGCCTAATGCAGATCTCTGGCAAGCAAATCTCAAAAATGCCAACTTACGAGGGGCAAATCTTCAAAACTCTAGTTTGGAGGGAGCGAATCTTCAAAAATCTATCCTAGCAGCAGCGCATCTTCAAGGTTCTAGGTTACGTATTGCTAATCTTGCAGGAGCTGATTTGTTTAGAGCAAACTTGAGAGGTGCAAACTTGAGGGGAGCAAACCTCCATAGTGCTGGCTTGGTTGAAGCCAATCTTCAATCTTCTGACTTAGCCGGAGCAAAACTTCAAATGGCAACACTATACAGAGCTAATCTGCAAGATGCGAAATACACTGATGCAAGCACTTCACCCAAGTTGTGTGAAAGCTTATCCTTGAGTTACCCTTGCTCCACTGGTTTTCCAGAAGGATTTAATCCTGAATCAAGAGGTATGGTTAAAATAAATTGAATTGCGATCGCCGCCCTGGTAGTTAATGAAATCTAACACACCTCTTTTTTCTCTAGTCAAACTATTTTTGACTAATCTCGAATGCTAAGTCTTATCTGTAAAAACAAACATCAAAGGCAAGAAAGAAGTTCATCTGTCCTAACGTTTGCAGAAAAGGGTTTTGACCTGTTAAAAGCCTTATTTTAAAAGGGTTTTACCATTATTCAGCAAACCCTATTTAGGTTCTAGTTCTTGCTTTTCCAAGTAATTTATCAATAACATTTTTCAGTTTGGTCATATCTTTTTCCCGTTTTTGCAGTCGTTTAATATCTTTCTTAAAGCGATTTTCAAAAATGGTTAATAACAGTAAATTCCTAGCTGCTGATATAGCTCTGGTAGGGTGCGTTAATGAAATGTAACGCACCTCTTTTTTCTCTAGCCGTAGTACCATGCTCATTCATTGAAGCAAGTGATTGTAAGCTAACGGGGTTTTTTGATTTTTGAAAAGGCGATCGTTAGTTACCGTCCTGACTTAAAAAATAGCCAACTGCACGCTGAAGCTGTTCCATCCCTTGTTGCAGTTGGTCAATACGAGCCTTAGATTCCTCCATTTGTTGAGCAGTAGCTTCCACAAACCGATCAATACGCCGATTCGTTGCCTCACTGATTGCTGCTAATCTGTCAATATTGCTTTCTATTCGCTCTATTCGCTGCTGACTTGCCTCTAGACTGGCTTCAATACGGTCTAACCGAGAACTTTGCCACCACATTTAGTTAACACCTTGAAAATAAGCGATTATTGTCCTCAGTTTAGCAAATCTTTAGACAAATTAATCTCTTTTCATAGGGCGATCGCTTGAGGTGAAACTGCGATCGCCGCTCTGGTTGTTAATGAAATCTAACACACCTCTTTTTTCTCCAGTCAAACTATTTTTGACTAATCTCGAATGCTAAGTCGTATCTGTAAAAACAGACATCAAAGGCAAGAAAGAAGTTCATCTGTCCTAGTATTAGCGGCGCATATTTATCTTGTGTCCAAGCAAAGGCTAAATCTACGGCGGGGAATTGCTCAACAGTAGCTTTAACAACCAATGCACGAGCTTCAAATCTAGCTAAATTACCTCCTAATGGCAGAGATAGCCTTTGGTTTTCCCAGACTGCACCTAAAGCTAAACCCATTTCATAGGGCAACACATTAACACTAGAGCCAGTATCCAAGAGACCCGAAACATTCAAGGATTGACTTTGATAAGTTAATGTCAATGGTAAATAAGGAAGCGCACTTAATGCACCAAGACTAGGATCTACCTCAGTGAAAGCAAATCTTACCTTATTAGCCATGAGTCAATTCTTGTTTCTCTTTTAATGCTTGAGCAAGAATGGCGGCAGCCTCAAAAGAGTCATGTAAACCTTGTCTAGGGAGATCATCTTCAATAGACATCGGTACAATACCAGAATCCTTGAGCAACTCGGCTACAAGAAAGTTAAGTAATAAGAGCTTATCGGAGTAAGACAATTGCTTTAGCAGGGGCGCAAATTGAGTAGTTGTCAGCATGGATTCAAGAAAGTTACGGATTTTGACTTTCTGCACTTTGTCTGAGTATAACACCACCTTTGCGCTAATCCCTGCCCCAAAAGCAGGCTAACTTTGCCGTTGGACAGAAATCCCAGAAATGTTCAATCTAATCTTTATGGTTCTTCGGTTTGTGTCAGTGCGATGCCGAAGGCACTGCGTAGCAGTACGCCGCTCTGGTAGTTAATGAAATGTAACGCACCTCTTTTTTCTCTAGTCAAACTATTAGAGCCAGTCTTAGGTTAAGTTGCCGAAAAAACATCTAGCCGACGATGCCTCTAGCGACTAGATGCCATGATCAAGTCATGTCTGTCCCTGACTAAAATAGAATTAGCGATTTCCCTAAGAGACCTAATTCCATGACGATTATCACTCTTTCACGTTATGTAACCAGAAACAATGAGATTTTAGGTGGAGAGCCAATTATTGAAGGCACTCGCACATCTATTCGCGCAATCGTAGGTCTGTGGCGATTAGGTGTGATGCCAGAGGAAATTCCAACTCATTTACCTCATTTGACCTTAGCACAAGTGTTCGATGCCTTGAGTTTTTATTTGGATCATCAAGCAGAAATTAACGAGTACATTGAACGTAACCAAGTCCCCGATGAGTTGGTGCATCCTTCTGTAAAGGCAGCTTTGGGTAAGCTATGAGCATATTTGCTTCGCTTTACATGGACGAAGATGTGTCGGCGTTAGTTGCAACACTTCTGCGTTCTCGTGGTTTAGATGTCACCACTGTTCCTGAGCAGTCAACTTTGGGCAAAACTGACAGCGAACAATTAGAATTTGCAGCTTCTTTAGGTAGATGTCTTGTCACCCACAACCGAGTTGATTTTGAACGATTGCATCTTCAATTCATAGAGGAAGGCAGAGAACATTGTGGAATTATTGTTGTCCCTCAGAAAACTGCCTACGAGGTCGTGCAACGGGTTGGTGTTTTAGTCAACACGTTGACTGTTGATAGTATTAATAATCAGTTACTATACGCATGATTTCTCCGCAAACTTACACTCTAAGCACAAGCCAGCTAACACGATGAAGCGGCGATGTTCTAGTTCATTCATCACCGCTGACCATTGCTGTTAGACAGAAATCCCAGAAATGTTCAATCTAATCTTTATGGTTCTTCGGTTTGTGTTAGGCCATGGACGGGTTATAAAGGGCGATTTTTGTCAATTGTTTTCGATAACGTTTTTAAAACCCGACACCCGACACCCTGTCCGCAGGAAAAACTTTTTTAGCAGACCCTGGTTATTATACCGATAGGACGGGTTGGCCAGTAGAAATGGCTTTTTCGACGATATCGGCGGCCATTTTCACTCCTCCAGTCTTCTGTAGTGCTTTTTGCATTCTCAGGGCATTTTCTCGGTAACTGGGGAAGGATAAGACCTTTTCAATCGCCTTTCGTAAACGGGGAGCTTCTAGACGGGAAATCGGAATCACTTCCCCTGTACCCGACCATTTTATCCGAGCAGATACCCCCGGTTGGTCGTTAGCGATGGGAATGGCCACCATCGGTACAGCTTGCGCTAGGGATTCTAGGGTAGTATTTAAGCCTGCGGGGGTGATAGTAAGAGAGGCTCTGGTTAAAAGCTCTAATTGGGGAGCGTAGGGAACAACTAGGGCGTTTTTGGTGGTTATTTGAATGTTAGAGTCGGTATTGCCCAAGGATAAAACTAATTGTACCGGCAAATCGGCACAGGCTTCGGCGATCGCATTAAAGGTCGATTGTAGGCGAGTTTGAATTGTACCGAGGGAAGCATAAATCAAGGGTTGTCCGGTTAATTTTTCGTAGGGAAAGGGAATCGTTTTTCTGGTGGAGGAATCGTGAAAGGGACCCGTAAAGTGAAAGTGAGCGGGTAAATTTGACCGAGGAAACTCGAATTCGGCAGGTTGTTGGCTAATTTGGGCGATGGGTGAATAGCGTTGATTGATGTTTTGATAGGGAATTAACCCCCATTCTTGACGTTGCCGGTTGATTAACTCATTCAGGGGACGAGTCAGAGAGTCAAGGAGTTTATAGCCAAGTTTATTGCGAATAACCCCGATAAATGAGGGATTATAGTCCCAACTGGTCATAAAGGGCGGAATAAGCGGATCGCGATTTAAAACCAATGCCGAACAAAAACTGATAAAGGGAATAGCCAATTTTTCTGCGATTGTACCCCCTGAGGCGGAGACTTGATCGACAATTAGGGCATCAATTCCCAAGCGACGCATCTCTTGGGGGATAGTTTCAAAGAGGGTCGCTGTAGAATCAGTTACTAATTCTACCGTGCGTCGGACGGCGGCTGTTCCCCGTAATTGACCAATTTCGGCTAAATTTTTGGCTGATGTGCCTTTCGGATATTTGTCGGGTGCAATTGCCTGAAAATCTAAGCCAGCTGCTTGCACCATTTCTTCACCATCAAGAGTTAGAAAACAGGTAACTTTATGACCGCGTTTTTGTAATTCTTTTCCTAAAGGTAGGAGAGAATAAATATGTCCAGAAGTTGTAGGACAGAGGAAACCAAAATGAGTCATTAAACACCTCCACAGGTTTTCTTTAATTCTTCTAGATTCCAGAATGCTCCACCCAAGGCGGAGAATTGTATTCCTTCAAAGCAGTTACGCACAGCCCCCAAAGCGAGGGGATTAACTAGATAAATAAACGGGACGTATTCCTGTTGAAGTTTTTGAATTTCATTATAGATAACTTTGCGCTTCTCAAAGTCTAATTCTTGGGAACCTTTGACGTATAAATCGGCGATTTTTTTCTCCCAATCCGCCGCTTGCCAGCCTTGAATCGGAGGGCTGCCGGGTTGAGGTTGTTGGTTAAAAGCGTGGAGATTTCCATCTACATACCAAATATTGGGGGCGTGGGGTTCATTATCGCCGGTAAAACCTAAAATATGTGCTTCCCAATCTAGACTATTACTTAGTTTATCAACTAAATTGCTAAAAGCGATCGCTTGAAAATCCACTTGAATTCCTATTGCGGCTAAATCATTTTTAATTTGTGCGCCAATTGCTTCCCGGATTTTGTTACCCGCGTTAGTAATTAGGTTAAATCTAACGGGATTATTATCAGCATCGACTAGCAGATTATCACTATTATACTTAAATCCCGCCTCTAATAATAATTCTTTGGCTTTTTCGGGATTGTAATCGTAACCTTTCAGGGTTTTATCGTAAAAAGGAGATTGGATAGAAAGAAAAGAATTTTGTTCTTGTCCTAACCCTCGATAGATATCATCAATCATTCTTTGACGATTAATGCCGTAGGCAATAGCTTGACGGAAATTTAAGTTATTAAACCACCTGGATTTAATTGGCTCTACTAGGGGTTTTCCGTCGCGTTTGCCTTGATTGAGATTAAAACCGATAAATTGGGTTCCGTAGGCAGGTCCCCCATTAAAAATAGTGAAATTTCCTCTTTCTTCTTCAGTTTTTAAGAGGGAGAAAAATTCGGGAGTTACCCCAATAGAATCTAAACTTCCCGAACGAAATTGTAGTAAAGTTGTATCCTGAGATTCAACAATTGCCCAAATTACTGAAGTTATATGAGGTAATTGTTGTCCCTGGGCATCTTTTTTCCAATAGTAAGAATTATTCTCAAAAATAATCCTTTGTCCCGTTATATATTCTTTTAGTTTATAAGCACCATTAAAAACAATTTTATCGGGAGGAGTATCTAACCCCCAAGTGGAGAGAAATTCTAACCTACCATCGGGGCTTTTTTTCTGAATAGTTTTTTCTAAAGCGTGTTTAGGTAAAATCGGTGAACTGACAGCATCTAAAAAAGGAGCAAAAGGTTCGGGGAGTTTAAATTCGATTCTGCGATTATCTAGTTTAGTGATAACTGGAAATTCTTTTTTTAATCCTATTCTTAAACTATCGCGGTAGTTGTTGGGAATATCAGGATTTAGATATAAATCTTTATAGGTAAAAACCACATCATCAACGGTTAAGGGTTGACCATCTGACCATTTTAAACCCTCTCTCATAGTAAAAATAATGTTCAAATTATCATCGGAAATTGTCCAAGATTCTGCTAAGACCGGTTCTTTTTTGCCAGTAATGGGATTTTCTGTTAATAGTCCTTCGTAGGTTAAACCAAAAATATTCGGGGATTCGGCCGATAAAACAGCATTAAAGGTTTTTGGGTCACTTAATACCGATATGACCACTTGATTGCGTCTAACTTGATTACCACAAGCAGTTAGGGAAATCAGCAATAAACAAGAAATTAAAAATACCGTTAATCCCCGCCAAAATTTCACCATAATCTTTAATATTTTTCTGTCCGACTATTTAGAAGTAAAGACCTTGTCTTGCTATATACACCGAAACTGACCAAGCTGAAAGCCGATGGACTGTTTCCTTGCCCCATCAATATAACAGGAAATGAGACAAAAAATCTCGCCTAGGTGAGATTGACAAAGGCGAGAAACCGTGTTTCCATTAAGAATGGGAGATAAAATCTAAGAACGTTGTTCGATCGGTGTATAGGGGACATCGTGTTGTCCGGTGTAGATTTGGGTAGGACGGAAAATGCGGTTAGCATTTAATTGTTCTTTCCAGTGGGCCAACCAACCGGCCACCCGGGAGATGGCAAAAATCGGGGTAAATAAATCATTAGGGATGCCTAATTTCCGATAGACCAATCCCGAATAGAAATCCACATTAGGATAGATACCTTTTTCGCCGTAGATATCCACCACTGCTTGTTCTAATTCTAGGGCGATATCGTAGTATTCATCGGAACCCAATTCTGCGAATAATTGTTCGGCAAGGTTTTGTAAAATCGTCGCTCGGGGATCCTTAACTTTATATACCCGGTGTCCAAAACCCATAACTTTTTGTTTATTGGCGATACATTTTTCCACATAGGGACGAACATTAGCCACCGAACCGATTTCCTCTAACATTAACAATACTTCCTCGTTTGCCCCACCGTGGAGGGGGCCAGCGAGAGTTCCCACTGCTGAAGCGATGACACCGTAGGGGTCGGTTAAAGTGGAAGCCGTCACCATGGCCGAAAAAGTCGAGGCATTCATGGTATGTTCGGCGTGGAGAGTCAAACAGACATCGAAAACTTTCGCCGCTAAATCCGTCGGTCGTCTTTCCGTCAACATATAGAGGAAATTGGCCGCATAATCAAGGCTATCATTGGGCTGAATGGGATGATTACCTTTGCGAATTAATTGAAACGCCGCCACCATGGTGGGGATTTTCGCTAATAGCCGCACTACTGCCTGACGGATATATTCGGGATTATCCAAAGCCCGACGGGCATAGTATAACCCCAAAGCCGCCGCCGAAGTTTGTAGCGCATCCATGGGATGGCCTTTTTCGGGGAAGCATTTCATCATGTCTTCGATACGGTACTTGATGCGTCGATGATAACGGATTTCATCGGCAAATTCTTCCAGTTCCGCCCCCGTGGGCAGAACACCCCAGATAAGGAGATAGGCGGTTTCGAGGAAGGTACTTTTTTCGGCGAGTTCCTCAATCCGAATGCCCCGATACTCTAAGATTCCCTTTTGCCCATCCACAAAGCTGATACTCGATTGGGCGGCGGGAATTCCTTCTAAACCTGGCCGATATTCACAAACTGTCATAGTTCTACCTTTCCGTGGCGAAGATTAAGCCCTAACGCTAACTTACTTGATCTTTCCACCCTTACCGAAAATTTTATAGAAAATTTTCGGTTCTGCCTCTCCCGTTCAGGATTGGGGAGAATTGGGCGGAAATTACCCCTATTTAGCGTTCGCTTCGTCGATTTAGTCAACCCTGCCCTAGCGCATTTTTTCTGGGCTTACCGTTCCGACTCTAGCTAGTGGACTTGATATTTATCTACTTTCATTGTATCGAGACTATCTCGATCGACTTCATCAATCGATAATTTTTTTAAATTTCTTCGGGATTAATATTTAATTCCCGCAGTTTTGCCGCTAACCTTTCGGCCCGTTGTCGTTCCGTTTCGGCCCGTTGTCGTTCCGTTTCGGCCCGTTGTCGTTCTTCGTTGTAACTGGTGAAAGGTTGACCATCGGGATAATACAAAACTAACTCTGGTTCGGCTAATTGAAAACGAATGCCCAAGCGAGGACTTACCCAATTATCGAGATTTTCCAGACTTTCGAGCCGATTTTCCCGACGAATACAGCCACCCAAATCATTTTTATCGGGATTATAAATGTAGTATTCTTCCACACCATAACGGTCATAAAACAGTAGTTTTCTGGTCATTTCACATCAGGCGCTTGTCGAGTCTTATTATCTCCCTCCACGGGATACCAGAGTAAATCACCAGCGACAAAAACATCGGCATTATTGGCAAATAACCAGTCTAAATTCGCTTTAATCGTCGTAATCCAGCGAAATTGTCTTGTATTGTCGGCCATGGGTTTACCATCGCTATCGGGATAGACTATCTGAGTTGGATTCGGTGATGTAACCATAGGTTCACCCCAGTTGTTTCTTTAAGGCTAACAGCAAAAACTATTCCCCGATCATTAACTATCCCGCTTTCGTCTTGACTACCCGATCACCTATCGCTAGAGCTTGCCAAAACCCTACTATCTTATCATAGTTCAGTTCGAGCGAGCAGATTTTTTAATTAGTTTTACTGATGATTAAAAAAAAAAAATAAACGGGACTTATAATTATTCGCCTCTACAATCTAAGCATCAGCCCTAACCAGTGCTAAATTTTCTGACATCCAAGCCTGATTAATGGTTTTGGTGTCTCTAGGTGTATTTTTCTCCAGTATTCACCTATTTATCAACTCTATCTAACTCGAACTAAGTTTCGGGCAGATATTCACTATCGACTCTGTACCATCATTTTCACACGAGGTAGATCATGGCTATCATCTATGTCAAAACGGGCGCGACAGGTAAGGGACTTGGGAATAGTGCTTTTGGCAGTTTAGCGGTCGCCATTACCACTATTTCGACTTTTTCCACCTTATTTAGTCCAATGATCGCTCAAGCTGCCAATATCACATTTAATTTTGAAGGAGTTGTTGATCTTTCCAATATTGGTGGTTTAAATAATACTCCGCTAAAAGGTATGTTATTCTTTGATTCTACTTTACCAATGGCTCTGGCAACGAAACTATAAGCATAGAACGTTCTAGTTATGGTCCCTTCTCCTTATCTTTCTCTGTAGGAGGAAATCCTTTTAGTATCACCACTACTTCAGCTGATGTTTACGGGATTACTATTGACAATAATCGCTTTGGAGTAGATAACTATATAGTCTTGGTTTTTGACAATTTAGGATTTGGAAATTTGTTGGGTCGCACTGTCCGAGATTTTCGATTTATCTTAACAGATGTTTCCGCCTCAATGTTTACCGATACCTCACTCCCTCTATTCACTAACTTTTTCAGTTCAGTTGATTCTAATTTTGGATCTTTAGGTTATACACCTATTTCAGGAGAACCTTCTTTGAGTTTGTTGAATATTACTTTGTTATCGACTAATACAGTGTCATCTCCCTCTGTTCCAGAACCTTCTACAATTCTAGGAATAGTAACACTCGGATTAGGTGCAGTGCTGTCTAAAAAGCGCAATCAAGACGACAATAATGATGATTAATGAGTTCTTGAAGGGACGTAAGTTATGAGGTTTACTTTCCCTGAATCAATAATGCCAATTTTCTACTTTAAGTCCCTGAAATTCTCTATAATCTGAGACATTATTAGTGACTAAAATAAGTTGATTAACACAGGCAACTGCCGCAATTTGACCATCAGCAAAAGGCGGTGTTTTGCCCAATTTAACAAGACGGGATCTTTCTTGTGCGTGCCAGGTGGAGGCGTTATGATCATAAGATAATAAAGGTAATATTAATTCAGTCTCTTGGAGATATTCCTCAATATTTCTTCGTTTTTTTGAGTCAGGAAGACGATAACATCCAAATAGAAGCTCATGCCAAACAACTGTCGCTGTAGCGATTTCTTGCTGATGTTCAAGTAATTTTTCCATAACCTTTGTATTCGGTTGAGGTCGTAAAGGCTCTGATAAGATATTACTATCGAGTAAAAAACGTAAACTCACCAAATTACCTCGCTTCCTGATGATAAATCACGCACTCCCTCTAAAAGTTCTTCTGATTCAATACCATCTTGTTCTAGATTATGTTCTTGGCGAAATTTTTGAATAAATTCTCCAAAACCCAACTGTGTTTGACCGATATTTGGATTATTATTAAGTCGCTCAATTTTTTTTACATTCTTAGCTAAATCTTCCTCTGTCTGCTCTAGATAAACTGGATAGCCTTGGTCACTTTCTTCAGATTCAGTAGCTAACTCAGGAGAACTTTTAAATAAACCTGTTAACGAATCATATTCATTTTTATCTTGATTATTTTTAGGAGTTTTGCTAAGTATAAAAACCTCAACAACTTCACCCACATTTAATTCAGGGGTGGCAATTTCAATTTTATTACCAGGTAAAACCTGAGTGCTTATATGTAAAGTATCTCGTGTCATTTTTTAACAACTAAATAAGGTAAGGGATTTGACTTCTAGTATAAACCGCCATCATGAAAACAATATTCGAGCCGATTTTCCCGACGAATACAGCCACCCAAATCATTTTTATCGGGATTATAAATGTAGTATTCTTCCACACCATAACGGTCATAAAACAGTAGTTTTCTGGTCATTTCACCAGAGTAAATCACCGGCGACAAAAACATCGGCATTATTGGCAAATAACCAGTCTAAATTCGCTTTAATCGTCGTAATCCAGCGAAATTGTCTTGTATTATCGGTCATCGGTTTCCCGTCGCTATCGGGATAGACGATTGCGGTTTTCGGGCTGTCGTCGAGTTGTCTAACCATTGCTTAACCCTAGAGTTTCGTCTTTGCTTCCTTAATAGTATAACTTTACTATAAAAAATCGGAGCAAATATTTAGGGACGGTGGTGATTCTAAATCCTGTTTAAAAAGTATGGGAGAGTGGGAAGTGGGGAAGTGGGGAAGTCCAGTTATATCATTTTTCTCAAGTAATGGCAGCGATGGTTAATTGCCCTCACTCCTAACCGCTCTCCCAGAACAAACAGGAGAGGTCTTTCGATAGACTAGAGTTATGGCCCCAGAGTAAGGAGCTAGGGGCGAGAAAAGCTTAATAATTGAGATGAACCGATCGAGCGAGAATATCGTCTAGAATTAATTAACTCAAAAAATCCTGACTGAATCTACCTTTAAGCGAACTTTTCTAAAAATGATGGCTGAATTACTGAGTCTAGTTCCTGCCAAGTCCCTCGAAACCGATGTAGTGGTAGGGGAAGCGTCGGCAGTATGTCCCCTTCCTCCAGTCACGGTTAGTAATGATACCCTACTTATTTCCCTGATCGATCGCCTGCGACGTACTTTGGAAAATCATCGTGGCGAAAATCAAATTGTGGTGATGCAGGATTTCCCGGATCCCGATGCTCTTTCTAGTGCCTGGGCCTATCAAATTATCGCCGAACAGTACGATATTCACTGCGATATAGTCTATGCGGGTACTCTCTCCCATCAGGAAAATGTCGCTTTGGTAAAACTAACGGGTTTACCGGCTAAACGTTGGGGAGTCCATACCCTCAAGGATAGAGATCTTTCGGTTTATCAGGGTTGTGTTTTTGTCGATGGTCAGGGAACCAATAGTCAGTTAACCACTCTGGTTAAACAGGCAAAAATTCCCATTATTGCCGTGATTGATCATCATACTCGCCAAGGGGAGCTAGAGGCGGAATTTGTCGATATTCGTCCCCAAATCCGGGCAACAGCGACGATATTAACCCAATATATCCAAAAAGGGTTACTGAATTTTAATAGTAGCGATACCGTCCATGTTAAGTGTGCCACAGCTTTGATGCACGGATTGCGATCGGATACGAATAATTTAATGCAAGCGCAAGAGTGTGAATTTATTGCTGCTGGTTATCTCAGTCGTTTCTACGATGCTCAATTATTAAACGCTGTCCTGCAATCGGCCAGATCCCGACGGGTGATGGATGTGATCGAACGGGCCTTAAAAAACCGTATTATTAAAAATAATTATTCGATCGCCGGGGTCGGTTATTTGCGTTATGATGACCGAGATGCGATTCCCCAGGCTGCCGATTTTTTGGTGACAGAAGAAAATGTTCACACGGCTTTAGTTTATGGTATCGTTCACGATGAAGATGAGGATATCGAGTTAGTCATCGGTTCTATGCGTACCAGTAAAATTACCCTAGATCCCGATGAATTTCTCAAGGAAGCTTTCGGACAGGATAACCAAGGTCGCTTTTTTGGTGGTGGTCGTTATATGGCCGGAGGTTTTGAAATTCCTATCGGTTTTCTCGGTGGTTTTAATAATAATGCCGAATACGCAAAACTTAAGTGGGAACTGTATGACACCCAAATTAAACAGAAACTTTCCCATCTAGTTAACCCTGATGAAAAGGTAATTCGCACCTAGCTATTAGATCTCAGCTATTTATTATCATCGCCAAGACCGACCCGACACTGATATGAAACTTTATTTTGTGCGTCATGGATTAGCAGGACAATCGGGGGATTATCTCAACGATAGGGAACGTCCTTTAACCGAGGAAGGTAGGGCCAAAACTGCTAAAGTTGCCCAAAGATTAGGACAGTTGGGGGTGAAATTTGACCTAATTCTGACTTCTCCCCTGGTGCGTGCGGTGCAAACCGCCGAAATTTTGCAAAAAGCGGGTTTAAGCCGTAAAATTGAGCAATTTAATCCCCTATCACCCAACGGCAATATTCAAGATTGGGTGCAATGGTGGCAAAAGTCGGACTATCAGCGAGAGGAAAACGCGCTCGCACTGGTGGGCCACGAACCGGATTTAGGCTATTGGACGGAAATGCTAGTTTGGGGCAAGTTTCAAGGAAAATTATCGGTCAAAAAAGCGGGAATAATTGGTCTAGAGGTTCCCAATCAACAAAATCCCCTAGGCAAGTGTGAGTTATTCTGGTTGACAGCCCCGAAATTACTCCTCTAGGAATTAAATAAACTAAAATCATGACCGCTGCCTTTCCCACAAAAGACACAGATAATTTCCCCGGTATTTTGAGCAGCTACTAATTGGGATTTTCAAGTATGATAAGTAGTCGTGCAAAATTAATTTCCTAGTGAAGATAGGCAAAAGGCAAAAGGCAGGAGGCAAGAGGTGGTTAGATATGTGTAATTAATTTTGCTTAGGTACTTACCATCAAAAAATTATGCAAGAGTTCTACTAAATTAGGTTATACTTCACCTTGAGGATAAGGGCTGTAAGTGACTTTCACCGCTCCCACTTTCTCAGCACTGATAGAGTTAGAGCAACTTCTTTACCTTTCTCCTCAATAAAATCTAGCAATTCCTTGGCGGTGCTTTTATCTTCATCTACTTTGGTGTTAAGATTGACAGCTTTGAGGTCAAAGTTTTTGGCTTCGATTTCTTCACGGGTGACTGTCCAACTTCTCTCACTATCTTCTCGGTTGGGTAATAGTTCTAGAAACTCCTGAAAGTGATTCATCATCAGGGGTTTGCGCTTGGTAACTTTGACATCGGACAGGTCATAATACCAGATTTTTTCAGTGGGTTTGCCTTTAGTAAAAAAGAGGATGTTAGCTTTAACACCCCCACCGGCAGCCACAAAAGTCCCTGCGGGCAAACTAACGATACACCAGAGGTTACAGTCGTTTAATAGTTTTCGTTTGCTCTGGACAAAGGCATTTTCATTGGTGCGAAATAACACCCCTTCATCTAGGACGATGCCGCAGCGTCCCCCTCAGTTCGGCCGGGGTAGGAAATTGGCTGAGGGGTTGAGGGGCTGAAGTTATATTCGTCGTGCGATCATATTCGACAAAAAGATGACCGTTACAGGAGTACACAAACGGTACATTTAACCCTTTGGCATAGCGTTTGACCTGTTCTAAGCCTTCAGTGGGGGGCGCATCTTCCTTTTTTGCTTCTATTAGGGCGACGGCTAAGGGTTGGCTGTCGCTACTGACGGCCACTCGCAGGGTATAATCGATCCTTCCCCTGGCGCGTTCGGCTTCCCCATCGATAATTTGAATTGCCCCCGGGGTTTCTTCTCGCTTGAGACAATCCTCTGTCCATCCTCTTTGATGCAGGACGGGGTCAATTAATTTGGCTCTGGTGTCTGTTTCTCCTAATCCCATGGTTCTCTCAAGACAGTAAACAGATAACTGATAAGTAGCTGGTTATAATTAAATTAAAAATGGATTTTAGGTTCGATCCCCCCTGCCCCCCTTGATAAGGGGGGTGCCGGTAGGCGGGGGGATCCCCCCTTAATCCCCCCTTTGATAAGGGGGTGTCTGATAATTTTTAACGCCTACCTACTTAACTGATAACTGATAACTGATAACTGATAACTGATAACTCAGGTTAACTAACCATTTTTCGCCTCTAATTTGGTCAAACGACTTTTAAGTTCCTGATTTTCCTGTTTCATTTTTTCTAATTCCTCGCGAATTTCCTGAATTGCTTTCTCGGAACCTAATTTTTTCTGGACTTTTTGTACTGCTTCCTCGGCTACACGACGCACGCGACCATCGGGAGTTCGATCGCTCAAAGCTTGTAAAATAACGATAGCTTTGGCATTTTCTATCTGTCCTAAAGCGTTACACAGTGCCACCTGCGTCAAGAAAAAAGTTTCCTCGGCAATGGTTTCTAAACGTTCCAAAATTACGGTTAATTTATCCGTGCTTTGTCCGGAAGAAATCGCTCCCAGGGCGCGGATAGCTCCTAATCTCAGGGGTTGAGGCGTGCCTAAAGCCGTGTAGGTCAAAATTGACTCCAAAGCCGCCGGCGAGGTTTTTAACTGGCTTAAACCGCCAATTGCGCCCGCTCTTACTACCTCATTCCACCCCTTTCTTGACTGTAAAATGTGATTGAGCAGGTCAATAATTTCCCCTTCTTTATTTTGCAATTGTCCCACGGCCATGCAGCCTAATCCTCGCGCTGTGGCGGCTTCCACATAATAACTAGCGTCTCCGGTTTCTAGTAGGGATTTAAGCGCGTTATAACTATCTAAGGTTTTAATTTCACTTAATCCCTCGACAACTGCCCGACGGACTTGTGCTTTTTCATCGTTTAAACCTTTAATTAAAGCAGTAACCGCCTGATCTAACCGAAGAGTTGCTAACTGTTTGGCCACCTCCACACGCACCCCCCAAAAAGGCTCATTTTCTAGGGATGTCCCTAAAGCTTCGATCGCTTCTAAACCGCCTTTTTTAGCAATGGCCGTCGCTGCATAGATACGGGAAATCGGATCGGGATCCTGTTGTAATTGCGCTTTTAATTCACCGATGGGATACTCAAGAGTGACGGTTTTGAGGAAATTATTACCCCGATCGAACTTGACAAAATCTGGCTTTTGTGCTAGGGGAAAATAGAAAGTTTGTTCTTTTTGGTGAATCCGCAGATTGTAGGTAAGATCTTCAGAGTTGAGATAGGCAAAAGCGACGGGAATTTTCAAGTCGAATAGTTCCTTTTCGTCCTGGGTTTGGGTGACAGTTAATTGGGCTAAATTATTCTGATTGTCCCAACTGTAGGCCACCTTATAATCGGGATGACCACCGCGATAAACGTACTGATCAAAGAGGAATAATAAATTGTACCCGGTCGCTTTTTCGATCGCCCGTAATAAGTCCACGGTTTCTACGGTTTTATGGGCATTATCCCGCACAAAAGTATGAATCGCTTTTCCGAATAAATCTTCCCCCAAAATAGAGCGGATCATGTGATAAACACAAGCAGCTTTTTCGTAGAGATGACAATCATAAAGTTCGATCGCTTCTCGATAAACATGAGTAACCATCGGACGACGATAGCGGGAAGCATCTTCTTCTAAATAACTTCTTGCTTCCCCTAATAAATAATAACTAGCATCAGCTTTTCCGTATTCCGATTCTGTCCATAAAACCTCAGAATAGGAAGCCATTCCCTCTTTAATCCAAGCGTGAGACCAGTGTTTAATTACCACTAAATCACCGAACCATTGATGAGCTAATTCATGGGCAACTAAGCTTTCTGTCCAAGTATGATCGATGCTGGCTCTTTGATCAATTAAACAGCGATCGGTTAAAATTGTGGTGGAAGTATTTTCCATCCCACCAAAAATAAAATCATCTACACAAACTTGTGCGTATTTAGGATAGGGATAGGGATAACCAAACTTTTGGCTAAAAAACTCGATCATGCGGGGAGTTTTACCCATACTTCTTTGGCCCTCTTCTTCCCGTCCTTTTTCCACATAATAAGTAACAGGAACACCATTCCATGAGTCCCGTAATTCGGCAAAATCTCCCACCGCAAGAGTCATTAAATAGGTAGGATGAATTTGCTTTTGTGACCAGTGATAAATTCTGTCTTCACCCACGGGTTCCACCGAGATTAATTCCCCGTTAGAAATAGCGATATAGGGTTGGGGAATTTTAACCCGAATTTCAGAAGTGACTAATTGGCCAGGGTAATCAAAACAGGGAAACCAAAAGCGAGAATCTTCCTCTTCTCCCTGGGTCCAAACTTGCATCGGTTTATCGGGATAGTATTCGTCGGGTCTGATAAAATATAATCCCCGTTGTGGTTGCTTAACCTCATAGTTAATCGTCAGGATAATCGGTTTATCGGTGGTGGGTTGTAGCAGATGAATAGTCAGGAGAGAACGATCATAGTCAAAGGGTTGACTGATACCTTCAATGAACACAGAATCAATATTTAGATCCACCGCATCGAGGGTTAAACTGCTAATTCCCTGACGAATGGGGGTGAGGGTAATCTGACAGCTGCCCTGAAAACTTTGTCGGGGAATATCAATAATTAAATCGAGAAAAATATGATTAACTTGTCCGGGTCGATCGGGGTTATAATGGGGTTTAGCCCCGGGCAATTCAAAGGGTTGACGCTGATTATTTTCCGTGTCGATAGTGAGATGAGACATATTAGCCCTAACTTGCTGATTTTTGTCCGGTAAACTTAAATTAACACGATCGGTCGTCCCTTTCCTTGCTAACAATAATCCCCCCCCTATGAATCTCCCTTCCTTTCTCTGGTTATGGAAAATTGCCGCTTGGTCGATGGGATTTGCCCTCTTTGCCTATTTTTTACTAGCGGTTTCGGGGGTAAACATGGGTTATCGACGACTCGCGGGCCAATCTCGACCGAAATGGTTAAGACCCTTTCATCTCCTCAGCGGCCTGATCATGGTTGCTTTGGTCTTAATTCTGCTGGGAATCGGATTAGTGGGAACAATCGGTCATTATGGCAGTTTAGGCCACTCTTCCCACCTGATAGCGGGTTTATCGGTGGTTTTTCTGGTTTTTGTTTCGGCAATTAGCGGCCTGAACATTACCACTCGTCCACCTCTAGCGCGGTCTCTCCACATCGGCACTAATCTTTTATTGTTTCTGGGTTTTCTTTTTGTTACCCTAACAGGATGGGATGTGGTCCAAAAATATCTACAATAAAAATAGTCGGCGATCGAGTGGAGACTGTTTGATCGAGAAAAACTAGCTATCTCATCCCGAAAAATCGCCTTTTAGTGACAGAATACTCACCCCCAAATCATTATGCAAACCGTCGAATCACAAGCTATTAACACGATGTCAGTGCCAAAAAAAGGGCTACCGGTAACAATTATTACTGGGTTTCTTGGTAGTGGTAAGACTACCCTCCTCAATCATATTCTCAGCAATCAACAGGGGTTAAAAACTGCTGTTCTTGTCAATGAATTCGGTGAAATCGGTATCGATAACGAACTGATTATCAGCAGTGATGACAGCATGGTAGAATTAAATAATGGCTGTATTTGCTGCACGATTAACGAGGATTTAATTCAAGCGGTTTATAAAGTTCTCGAACGTCCCGAAAAAATCGATTATTTAGTCGTAGAAACCACGGGATTAGCCGATCCTTTACCAGTAGCTTTAACCTTTTTAGGGACGGAATTACGGGAAATGACCCGTTTAGATTCCATTGTCACTATGGTGGATTGTGCCAATTTCAGTCTCGATTTATTCAACTCGCAAGCGGCCTTAAGTCAAATCACCTACGGTGATATTATTGTTCTCAATAAAACCGATCTAGTGGATGAAGGGGATGTGGATTCTTTAGAAATAAGAATCCGGGACATGAAGGAAGGAGCGAGAATTCTTCGTACTAGCAAAAGTCAGGTCCCTTTACCCTTAATTCTCAGCGTCGGACTATTTGAATCGGATAAATATTTCGACACAGAAGAAGAACACCACGACCATGATCACCACGACCACGATCACGACCATTGCGATCATGATCACGACCATGATCACCACCACGATCACGATCATGATCATCACGACCATTCCAATCATTTAGAGGTGGATGGATTTACTTCTATTTCCTTTGCTAGTGACCAACCTTTTTCGATTCGGAAGTTCCAATATTTCCTCGATAATCAGTTACCGGAAAGCGTTTTCCGCGCTAAGGGTATTCTCTGGTTTGATGAAAGTCCTAAACGTCATATTTTCCACCTCAGTGGTAAACGTTTCACTCTCGAAGATGACGAATGGAAAGGTAGTCCGAAAAATCAGCTAGTTCTTATCGGTCAAAATCTTGATCATGAAACCCTAAAAGAACAGATTAACAATTGTCTCAGTTTACCTGCTGTCAATCGCGGTAAAGGATTTGGGAAATAAACCCCGCTTTGTAAATCTACTAAGTTGGGATTTTTAAGGGGAAACTCTCTGCTAAAGTCGGGCGTTACTTTCGATTTTTTCCCTCAATCCAAGCTTTTGGGGGGTTCTACCCCCCAAACCCCCCGCGCATTAGCTTTTCGGTGGGATGCTTACAGGCAGCTGCTGATCTATTTGTCATCATCTAAAAGTCACTGATAATTGCTGATTGTCGGTATTTCTGCCTTCCTAACTCCTGACTCTAAGGACAATTTTTTGATTTTTACAAGAGGTCTATTGAGCTTCTGGGGGTACTTTTCCCCCTAAAGATTCCACGATCGATCGAGTATTTTCCCTGAGCATTTTTACATAACTATCCCCTCTAGTACCCACCGCGCCGATCGAATCAGAATATAATTGTTGTGGTGCTAATTTCACCCCCGCTTCTTCCGCTACCGTGGTAATTAAAGCGGGATTAATAGTGGTCTCGGCAAAGATAGCAGCAACCCGGAGATTTTTAATAGCATCGGCTAGATTTTTCACCGTTTGGGCGCTAGGTTGTTCTTCGGTGCTAATACCAATTAAAGTTCCTGCAACTTTTAAACCGTAGGCATGAGCATAATACTGAAAAGCGTCATGAGTGGTGACTAATTGCCTTTGGGAAGGGGGGATAGTTTCAATAGCCGCAGCAATCCAGCGATCAAGATTTTCTAATTCTGCGATTAATTGGGCGGCATTTTCAGTAAAAATCTCTTTATCTTCGGGACTTAATTCAATCAATTGATCTCGGATTTTTTCCACCATGATTATACCATTTTTAGCCGAACCCCAAACGTGGGGATCCGGGACTTTCTGCCCCTCTTTTTCCAGTTGTAAAGGTGTAATGGCTTCTCCCACAGCCACTTTTTTAGCTTTAACTGCCGTAGAATCGATCATTTTAATTAACCCCGGTTCGAGATTATAACCGTTATAGAGAATTAAATCGGCTTTTTCTAAAGCGACACTATCGGCAGGAACTGGTTCATAAACGTGGGGATCATCCCCCGGTTTTAAAATGTCTTGATGGTCAATTTCTTCACCGCCCACTCGTGCGGTTAAATCGGCGATAATTGTGCTAGTGGAGATTACCTTTGGTTTTTGGTTATCGGTGGTATTAACCGAGGCATGACAAGCAACCAATCCCAAAAATAAACAGGATAAAATTAGTTTTTTCATCGGGAAATAGAGATGAGGGTTTAGAGGTTAGAGATGGGGGGAAATGGCATTGATATCTATCTTGATTTTTTTCCTGACTAAAGACTCCTTTTACTATTAAAATAGAGAACAGAGAAGGTGTAAATTCAAAAGACATGGATAACCAAGCCCCGATTAAACTACCGAAAACCAGCGAATCCGACCACCTCAAGCGCATTCGTCACACCACCTCCCATGTGATGGCCATGGCGGTGCAGAAATTATTCCCGAAAGCCCAAGTTACTATCGGGCCTTGGACTGAAACCGGATTTTACTACGATTTTGATGTGCCGGAACCTTTTACCGATAAGGATCTCAAGGACATCAAAAAAGAGATGGTCAAAATTATCAATAAAAAACTGCCGGTGATTCGCGAGCAAGTTTCTCGGGAAGAGGCGGAAAAGCGCATTAAAGCGATTAATGAAGCCTATAAGCTGGAAATTCTGGCGGGAATTCAAGAACCCATCACCCTCTATCATCTTGGGGACGCTTGGTGGGATTTGTGCGCCGGTCCGCACCTAGATAATACAAGCGAACTAGACCCAAAAGCAATCGAATTAGAGACGGTAGCGGGTGCTTATTGGCGTGGGGATGAAAATAAAGCCCAATTGCAGCGCATTTACGGCACAGCTTGGGAAAATCCCCAACAATTAGCCGAATACAAGCGCCGTAAGGAAGAAGCACTGAAACGGGACCATCGCAAATTAGGCAAAGAATTAGGTTTATTTATTTTCTCTGATTCTGTCGGGCCGGGGTTGCCTTTATGGACCCCCAAAGGAACTTTAATTCGTTCTTTGTTAGAAGATTTTCTGAAAAAAGAACAGTTAAAACGCGGTTATCTACCCGTAGTTACTCCCCATATTGCTCGCGTCGATTTGTTTAAAATTTCGGGTCACTGGCAAAAGTACAAAGAAGATATGTTTCCCATGATGGCAGACGATGAGGAATCTGCTAGTAAGGAAATAGGATTTGTGCTTAAACCGATGAACTGTCCTTTTCATATTCAAATCTATAAAAGTGATTTGAGATCCTATCGGGAATTGCCGATGCGTTTGGCGGAATTCGGGACAGTTTATCGTTACGAACAATCGGGAGAATTGGGAGGGTTAACTAGAGTTCGCGGTTTTACCGTTGATGATTCCCATTTGTTTGTCACTCCCGAACAATTAGACAAGGAATTTTTAAGCGTTGTTGATTTAATTTTGACGGTGTTTAAGAGTTTACAATTAAAGAATTTTAAGGCGCGATTGAGTTTTCGTGACCCCGAATCGGATAAGTATATCGGTTCCGATGAAGCTTGGGAAAAGGCAGAATCAGCGATTAGAAAAGCGGTGCAAACTTTGGGGATGGATTATTTTGAAGCCCCCGGAGAAGCGGCTTTTTACGGTCCCAAATTAGACTTTATTTTCCAAGATGCCCTCGAAAGAGAATGGCAGTTAGGAACGGTACAGGTAGATTATAATTTACCCGAACGTTTTGAACTAGAATATGTTGCCGAAGATGGTAATCGTAAACGTCCGGTGATGATTCATCGCGCTCCCTTTGGTTCTTTGGAACGTTTAATCGGTATTTTAATCGAAGAATACGCAGGGGATTTTCCTCTTTGGTTAGCCCCTGTCCAGATACGATTATTACCGGTTAGTGATACTCAATTGGATTACGCTAAAGAGGTGACAGCGAAAATGCAGTTGTTAGGAATTCGCGCCGAAACCGATACCAGTGGCGAACGTTTGGGTAAAATGATTCGCAATGCTGAAACCGCAAAAATTCCCGTGATGGCAGTGGTGGGGGCAAAAGAAATGGAAAGTAATAGTTTAAGTATTCGCACCCGTGCCACGGGCGATTTAGGAGTAATTAGCGTCGAGGAAGTGGTGGCAAAATTAGAAAGTGCCATCCAAAATCACGGTAATTTTTAAGCGTTTGCTTATCTAATTCTATGGGGCAGAAAATATTTCTGTCCCAGTATTTTTTATCAACCCGGGAGATTTTTCGGGTGCATCTGATATTTGTGACTTTCTCTCACATATAGGTGAGCAGAAGCAGTTATTCAAAAAGGGCGAATGCAATTCGCCCCTACAATAATATTATTGCGCCAATAGTAGGGGCGCACCGCGTGCGCCCTGTAATATAGATATTTCTACAAAATTGAGATGCACCCGATTTTTCCTGATTATCCTTTAGGTATCATCATCTTTTTGAAAGGGATTTTCCCCAATGCCTAGGCCTTTTTTGCTCTGTTTTAAGTCTTTCCAGAGGGCTTTAATTTTTTGGTAGGCTTCTAGAGAACTGATTTTGCCCCCGGTTTCCAGATTACAAATAAAACTGACTTTTTGGGCAAATTCCTGTAAATTGGCGTTAAATAGCAAGTTTTCTGGCTTAAATTCCCCATAGTAGGGGGCGCGAGGATAGAGAAAATCCTCCTTGCGGCGATCGGGGAGATTTGGGTTATCATCGTTAGGAGGATTCTGGTTCATAGGGCGACGGCGGGTAATTTTGCGGAATTTCTTTAGATTTTTCGGTAATGGTAATGGGAGATAATATCAGTTGTTGGATATCATTGAGGATTTAAGTAGAAACTTGGCTGATTCGCCAAAAATTGACCACTTAAATCGGGACACTTTTTGGCTATGGGTTAAGGTTCGGTCGCAAAATGTTGACAGTTATCTTTAAGCAGCAATTATACATTATTTTTTTCAACAATCATCTACCTAATGATATAAATTTTTTGTCTAGGTTGATCGCCAAAATTTACTGCTGCCGCTATCTGATTAACCATCAATTTTTGTTTATCAATTGCCGAGGATGATAACTATGGAAAAACTCTATGAAGGTAAGGCCAAAATTCTCTATCAAACCGATGATCCCGATATTCTCCTCACTTATTACAAAGACGATGCCACGGCTTTTAATGCCCAAAAACGCGGGCAAATTGTCGGCAAAGGGGAAATTAACTGTACTGTCTCCACTGCCCTATTTCAATGGTTAGAATCCCTAGGAATACCTACCCATTATATTGATCGCCCTAGTTCTAGGGAAATGCGCGTCAAGGCGATTAAAATCATTCCCTTGGAGGTAGTAGTCAGAAATATCGCCGCCGGGAGTTTGTGCAAGCAAACGGGATTAAAGGAGGGGAAAGTTTTACCTTTTCCGCTTGTAGAATTTTACCTCAAGGATGACGCTTTGGGCGATCCTTTGTTAACGCCCGATCGCATAAAAGTGATCGATATTGCCAGCGAGGAGCAAGTCAATCAGTTACGAGATTTAGCCCTGCAAATCAATCAATATCTGCAAGAATTTTTCGATAAGTGCCAGATTATTCTCGTCGATTTCAAGTTAGAATTTGGAGTTGATAAAACGGGCAAAATTTATCTAGGTGATGAAATTAGCCCCGATACCTGTCGTCTCTGGGATAAAACCCAAGAGGATGCCCAAGCGCGCATTCTCGATAAGGATCGTTTTCGTCGCGATTTAGGAGATGTGGAAACTGCCTATCAAAAAGTACAAGCAAGAGTTTTACAACAGATAGAGAGTTTATAACTTTAGGGTGTGTTAGCGAGCGCGTAACGCACCTTAATTGAGATTAGCAATTTAATAATTTATGTCAAGAAGAATTATCGGGTTAACAGGGGGAATAGCCTGTGGTAAATCCACGGTTTCTAATTATTTAGAAAATATCTACAAAATTCCCGTCCTTGATGCGGATATTTATGCCCGGGAAGCAGTGGAAAAAGGTTCGGCAATTTTAGAGAGAATTTTTCAGCGTTATGGCAGAAAAGTTAAAACTGAGGATAATTCCCTTAATCGCCAACAGTTAGGAGAGATTATTTTTAATAATCCCGAGGAAAAAATCTGGTTAGAAAGTCAGATTCATCCCTACGTTAGAGAATGTTTTAATCGGCATTTAGAGCAGTTAGAAGCCCCGATAGTTGTTTTTTCTGTTCCTTTATTATTGGAAGCCAAACTAACCCATTTAGTCACAGAGATTTGGGTGATTTCTTGCAGTTTCGAGCAACAAATTGAACGCTTAATGACTAGGAATAACTTAAGCAGAGAACAAGCGATCGCTCGGATTAATAATCAAATGCCTTTAGCCGAAAAAATTGCCTTAGCTGATCTTGTTTTAGACAATTCCGGAGATTTAGAAGCTTTATATACCCAGATCGATCGAGCTATAAGTAGTCGTGCAAAATTAATTTCCTAGTGAAGATAGGCAAGAGGCAAGGGGCAAGAGGCAAGAGGTGGTTAGATATGTGTAATTAATTTTGCTTAGGTACTTAAGTAGCTGGTTAGAATTAAATTGAAGATATATCCCCCCTTCCCCCCTTAATCCCGCCTTGATAAGGGGGTGCCGATCCCCCCTGCCCCCCTTGATAAGGGGGGTGCCGATCCCCCCTGCCCCCCTTGATAAGGGGGGTGCCGATAGGCGGGGGGATCCCCCTTAATAAGGGGGGCATCTGATAGTTTTTAACACCTAACTACTTACAATAGGGATTAATTTTAAAATAGCCAGGCAAATTTTCCCACCCCGAATTTTACATAGAGAATAATTGCCAAAACCAATAAAAATAGAAAGCCAATAATTAATAAATAGTCTTTATTGGTTAAGATTGATTCCTGTAAAAATGTGCGATCGGGATCACCAGAGAAAGCTTTAGCCTGTAGAACTACCTCTAATTTTTGCGATTTAGCCATAGCGTTTAAAATTAAAGGTACAGCGATAGAAGCGTAAATTTTTCCTTTTTGTAACCAACCCATTTTTTCTATTGCTAATCCTCGTAATCTTTGAGCAGAAATAATCGAGCGAGATTCTTCTACTAGGAGAGGAAATAAGCGCAGGGTAGAGGAAAAAATAAAAACTATTTTGTAAGGAATTCTGGCTTTAGTTAAACTCACCATCATCTGATTTATATCAGTGGTAAAAATAGCGAGGGGAATAATTAAAACCATGGTGAGAGTTTTAAAGATCACATTTAAACCGTAGAGGGTTCCCTCGACAGTCATTTGAGCAGAACCGACAGTTAATAAGGGAGTTAATTCAGTTTTTCCCGTTAAAGTTTTTACCTGTTCCACATTAAAAAATCCCATGGTAATTAATAAGAATAGATAAAAGGGAGCCATGAATTTTAAAATAGTGAGGAGATAAGACCATTTTACCCCCGCCCAGAGACAAGCTAAAGCGACAATAAGAGTTAGAAAACCGCCAGCGAGAGGACTTTCCCAAGTAAAAGCGATGAGAGTAACCACGATCATCATGGTTAATTTGGTCCGAAAATCTAGGCGAGTAAAAGGAGAATCTCGATCGACGGTTTGCCAGTTAAATGATTGCATAATTAAGAAAAAAGTTAGTAAGTAGCTAGGTGTTAAAAACTGTCAGATGCCCCCCTTATTAAGGGGGATCCCCCCGCCTATCGGCACCCCCCTTATCAAGGGGGGCAGGGGGGATCGGCACCCCCCTTATCAAGGGGGGCAGGGGGGATCGGCACACCCCTTATTAAGGGGGGATCTATCTTCAATTTAATTATAACTTTAAGGAAATGAGTTAATTACCCATCCCCATCAATCCCCTAGGAAGGGTTAGTAATTCTCTTCATTTGCTCTTGAATTTCGGGGTTATAAATCTGGAGATAATTCCAATAATTACCAAACACCGATTCTATATAACCCTTAGTTTCTCTAAAGGGAATATTCTCGACAAATTGATCGGGATCGCTAAAATCAAAACGCTGTTTCCATTTGGAAACTGCCCCGGGTCCGGCGTTATAACTAGCCACGGCAAAAAGTGAATTTCCGGCGAATTTGCCATGGGTATAATCGAGATACCATGTCCCCATCATAATGTTATCTTCAGGATTAGTTAAAGAATAACTTTTATTGCCAGTATTACCCGCGATATATTTCCCCGTATCGGGCATAATTTGCATTAATCCCACTGCCCCCACAGGAGAACGAATTTCTTTTTCAAAGCGGGATTCTTGCCGGATTAAAGCTGTCACTAGCAGGGGATTTAATTGTCTATCTTTTGACCATTGCAGGATGCTATCGTAGTAGGGAAAGGGGAATAAAGCGTGCCAGTATTTATCATTTTGTCGCAGGACTTTCCAAGCTTTCTTTTCCTCCGGGGTATCTCTTTCTCGCAAGCGCCAAATCAGGTTAATTCCTTCTAAATTTTGATTGCGAGAGAGTTTATAGACACCGAGGTTAAATTGTTCGTCAACGGTTAAATTCCAAGGATCAACAATTTCTGCTTGGAAGAGATTCCAAGCGTCCGTATCTTCACCAATTCGATATAATTCCTTGAAAGCTTCCGAACCGGCGGGGGGAGCGTTACGGGTGGCGGGTTTGACGGTGGTAGGATTATAGGAGCGGACAGTGGTAAAATCCCCCACGTCCCAACCTAATAAAACCGCCGAGCGCCAAGCATAATAGGAATGGGGATGACGAGAAATAGTGTAGGTAAAAGCTTGTTTTGCTTCTTGGTTTTTGCCGAGTTTTTGCGCCCATTTTCCCACCCAAAAGGCCGCTTTCGGAGCAGTTTGACTATCGGGATTATTAACCGCAATTGGCTGCGCCCACTGCCACGCCTTGGCGTAATCACCGGATTTAGCGGCTCTTTGGGCCATTAACCAGCGATAATCGGCGGCTTCGTCGGATTTTGGGTATTTATTTAATAAAGTCTGCCATGTTTGACTAGCGGCCTGGGCATTAGTTGAGTTGAGTAATTTGGCCTTCGCTTCCAAAGCTTCCGGAGCGCGATCGGGAAATTGCTTGACAATGCGATCGAGATATGCTATGGCATCGCGGTTAGGAGAAATTTGGGCGAGTCGCAGTAATCCCAAACCGGTTTCTGGGGCCTGGGGATAGGTTTTAATTAATTTTTGGTAAGCGCTGCGAGCTTCTGGCAGTTTTTTGGCAATTTGTAGCCCACGGGCGTAACGATAGGCTTGTTCGGGGCTAGGAGTGGCTTTAGCGTAGGCTTTATAGGCTTTTTCGTACAATCCCGACTGCCAATAACCTGCCCCAATCATTGCCCAATCCGCTGGAGTTAACTGCTCGGCGTAGTCTTTCACCAAACGATCGCGGGCCTGATTGAGGGTAGGATCAAAAGGATTAGCCTTGGCTAACTGTAACCATAAGGGAAATTGATCGGGATTTTCTTGAAGACGTTGGCGAATTAAAGCCAAAGTGCGCGGGTGTCGGGGGTATTCCTTGAGCAATTTCTCATGATAACTGGGGTCGTATTTGCCCAAAGAGTAGTAAGCTTCTGCCACTACGGGCGATTGGGGATAGGTTTTAATTAATTTTTGCCAAATTTCTCGCGCTCTTTCACTATCATTGCTTAATTCCTGGGCGCGTCCCTGTTTGAGGAGAATCTGGGGAGCGAGGACAGGATATTGTTTTTCTAAGCCTTCTAATTGTTTTAAAGCCGGACCCCCTTCATATTTTCTCAATAAATCCATAGCCAGGAGATAGCGGGCGCGACTACGATCTAAAGAGGCTGCATTGGCATCGGCCACATCTTTTAACTTGACATCTCGCTCGGTTTGTGGTAGGGAAGCGCTATCAACTACGGCAGAGGGTTGGTTAGGATCTTGGCTAGGAACCGAAGCACTATTGCGATCGAGCCAAGCGAGAAGTTTTGGGTGAAAGAGAAAGAGACTGGTGAGAGTAAAAAGCGCAACCCCAGAACCTAGACCAAGAATGAGCGGGGTGTGAGGGGGGAATTTCTTAAACATTACCTTAATTCAAGACAGTAACTCAACCTACATTATCAGTGATCGTGGTGACAGGTTGTTTGTTTCAATCAGGTTGGGGAAGTGGGGTGTGGGGTGTGGGGTGTGGGGTGTGGGGAAGTGGGGAGAATAAATAAAATAATCTCCTATCTCCTATCTCCTGACTCCTATCTCCTGACTCCTGACTCCTATCTCCTGACTCCTGATCACTGATCACTGAGATATGGTACGCTAAACAGGATTTAAGTATTATTAATGATTACTATGAAACAGCGCGGCGTGACGGTTTGGTTAACGGGATTGAGCGGTGCGGGGAAAAGCACGATTACCGAGGCATTACAGGCAAAATTAATCGCTGAAGGTTATTCAATTGAGGTTCTCGATGGCGATATAGTACGGACGAACCTCACCAAAGGTTTAGGATTTAGTAAAGAGGATCGCGATGAAAATATCCGTCGCATTGGTTTTGTGTCTAATTTGCTTACCCGTCACGGTGTGATTGTCCTAGTTTCAGCTATTTCTCCCTATCGTGAGATTCGCGAGGAAGTACGGGGAAAAATCGGCAATTTTGTCGAAGTTTTCGTGAATGCTCCCTTAAGCGTCTGTGAGGAGCGCGATGTGAAAGGATTATATAAAAGAGCGCGTGCTGGCGAAATCAAGTCTTTTACGGGAATTGATGATCCCTATGAACCACCTTTTAACCCGGAAGTGGAATGCCGCACCGATTTAGAGACTTTAGAGGAAAGTGTCGCCAAAGTCTGGAACAAATTGACGGAATTAGGCTACATTCATCAAGCTGTGGCGGTTTAATCCCAGAATAACTTTGTATTATTGGAAAACATCGTAGGGACGTGGACTACAAACGTCTCTACCCCCCGATTAACCCCTTAAGCAAATTTGTTAGTTAATCTCCTTTTCTTCAGTACCTAAGCCAAGTTAATTATATCTCTGGCTAAAGTGCAAGACTGTCTAAACAGTGATCAGTAAACAGTAAACAGTAAACAGTAAACAGTAAACAGTAAACAGTAAACAGTAAACAGTAAACAGTAAACAGTAAACAGTAAACAGTAAACAGTAAACAGTAAACAGTAAACAAAGACAGTAGGAAACTTCTATTTAATACTGCTCACTTAAAACTTAAAACTTAAAACTTAAATCTGATAACTGATAACTGATAACTGATAACTGTCTCAACTAGCAAATTAATTTTGCAGGAATACTTATATTTAAAGGCGCTAAATTATTTTGAAATCTCGCTCTAGTTATTGGAACCTCATTCCCTATCTCCGTCCCCAAACCCAAACAATTATTTTGGCGTTTATCTGTACGATCGGATTTACGGTATTTTGGCCGATTTTAGCTTGGTTAGCTGGACAAATGGCCAGATATATCGGTGAGGGAAATGTGCAAGCATTGGCCACACTTTCGGGGGTGGGGGCAGTGGTTTTTTTACTGCGGGGAATGTCTCAGTATGGACAAGATTCCCTGATGGCGAAAGCTTCTTTAAAAATTGCTCTCGAATTAAGAAAAAAAGTTTATGCTCACCTGCAAACCCTCGGTTTAAATTACTTTGAAACGGCCAAAACTGGTGATTTATCCTATCGTTTAACGGAAGATATCGATCGCATTGGGGAAGTAATTAACAAATTTTTCCATGATTTTATCCCCTCAGCCTTACAGTTAATTGTCGTCTTTGCCTATATGTTTATTGTTAACTGGCAATTGACGATCGCTGTCATTATTATCGCTCCTTTGTTAGGAGTTTTGGTGGGATTTTTTGGTGAAAAATTATTACAATATGCTCGTCGCGCTCAGGCGAAAATATCTAATCTTTCTTCGTTATTAACCGAAGTTTTTGGCGGTATTCGTGTGGTGCAAGCTTTCGCAGCTGAAGATTATCAAACCGAGCTTTTTGCTCAAGAAGCGGAGGAAAATCGCCGCGCTCAATACCTATCAGAATCCACCAAAGCTTTACAATACGTCGTGGTGGGATTTTTGCAAGCGATGGGAGTTATCTTTTTATTCTTCCTTGCGGGTTGGCAAATTTCCCAAAAGAATTTAACTGGTGTTGACTTTGTTAGCTATGTGGCAGCGGTGGCAATGTTAATCGATCCCATCGCCCATATTACCAGTAATTATAATCAATTTAAACAGGGTCAAGCCTCCATGGATCGGATTTTTGAATTGTTAGCTATTTTGCCAACAATTACCGAAAAACCGAATGCGATCAATCTGCCACTCCATAGCAAAGAAGTTGAATATTGTCAAGTAAATTTTTCTTACAATGAGGACAGACAGGTTTTAAAAAATATTAATTTTACTGCACACGCTGGCGAAATGATTGCTTTAGTGGGAGCATCGGGAGCGGGAAAAACCACTTTAGTTAATCTTTTATTGCGTTTTTATGACCCCACTTCTGGCAAGATTTTAATCGATGGGGTGGATATTCGTGATGTGACTTTAAAAAGTCTCCGGCGACAAATTGGCGTAGTTTTACAGGAAAATATTCTCTTTTCTGGTACTATAGCCCAAAATATCGCTTTTGGCCAGGGAGATTTTAATCTGCAAGAGGTGGAAAAAGCGGCAAAAATTGCCAACGCTCATCAATTTATCGGTGAACTTTCCCAGGGTTACTATACCTATGTGGGAGAAAGGGGTGTTAATTTATCGGGTGGACAAAGACAAAGAATCGCCATCGCGCGAGCGGTTTTATCTAATCCGAGAATTTTAATCTTAGATGAAGCAACTTCAGCGCTCGATTCGGAATCGGAAGCTTTAGTGCAGGAAGCTTTAGAAAGAATTATGACGGAGCGCACGGTATTTGTTATTGCTCACCGATTAGCAACTGTCAGAAAAGCTAACCGTATTTTAGTTTTAGAAAAGGGTGAAATTATTGAGGTGGGTAATCACGAAGAGTTATTAAATCTTAATGGTCGTTACGCTCAATTTCATGCTAGACAATTTCAAGATTAGTCTATTTGGCATTAAGAGTTGGGCATTATTTCTGATTTTATCACTCAAGCCAAGCTTTTGGGGGGTAGAATCCCCCAAGCCCCTAGGGTTGATTCAAGGTAGGGTTGATTCAAGGTAGGGTTGATTCATGAATCAACCCTACCCAAACCCCCCGTTGGGGGTAGAATCCCCCGAACCCCGGAGCGCATTAGTTTTTCGGTGAGATGCTTACACGCAGTTGTTCATATATTTGTACTAATTTAAGAGTCACCGATAGAGCAGTTATCTTAATGGTGAGGTAGGAACTTTTCGTTTTGGGGAGTCAGTCGCGGAATTAGGTGGCTCTCTTATCTTTGTGTGATAACTTATATAGTAGTGATCGATCTTTGTGTCCTTTGTGTCTCTGTGGTTCGTTCCACTCACTCGCCGGCAACACTGTATCTTAGAATACATTTTACCCACCAAACCTAAGAGAGACATTAGGTTAGACTTCATCTTTAAGGAAACGCTGTAAGTATCCAGACAGAATTAATTATAGATATTTTTCTGTTCCCTCTACTTAGGGTTTTTTTCGGGGAATTCCTCGCAGGGTTAAAACATCATCGAGGGTGGAACAATAGTTTTTTAAACCAAAATCGTCAGGAGTATAGGTTTTAATGTGGGTGAAGTGGCGATAATTCATGGCAAAACGGTCCCATGCTTCCATCTGCAAGTTAAAAACTTTGATAAAAAAGTTAGCAATAGTTAAAGATAAAGGAATGCGAAAATAGATTTTTTTGTTTAAATAAGTACAGATTTCCTCCACTGCTTGGTTAGCTGTTGTGCGTTGATTGCCTAGAACAATTTTACTTTCTGGTGCGGGATTTTCGATTAAATAATTCACCACTTGAGCTATATCTTTGGCATGGATAAAATGAAAACTGCCATCAGCTTGAAACCAACGCACTAAACCGATATATTTCAACACATCCGGTAAACCGCCATAGATATGAGAATAGGGTTTATTTTCGTCACCACCTAAGACAAAAGTGGGGTATAAAGTGATAATTTTATCGGCGATTTCTAGGTCAGTAAATTTACTATAACAAATATATTTAGTGCGGATATAATTAGTTCCTATCTCCCCAGCTTCGGGTAAAGGTTGATTATTTTGATTGAGAATACTGGCAGTAGAAAAATAGAGGACTTTCTCGCAGATTTGAGCATCTAAATAACTAATTAATTCTAGGGTTTTTACCACATTAATCTGATAACTTTCCTCCTCTCCTCCCCAACTGGTAGCGATTAAAACCGCTATATTCATTGTTTTTAAAAGCTCGGCATATACCCCAATATTTTCCATATCGCCTAAAAGTATATGAACATTTGATCGCCCTTGGTAAGTAAATTTTAACTTCTCGGCATTACGCACTAAAAAATATAATTCATAGTCGGGATTTTCCAGTAAAATTTCGGCGATATAATGCCCAATACAGCCACTCACACCCGTTAGAAATATTTTTTTCATTATTTTAATTGATCCAGCAGAATTTAGGGGACAGTGTGAAAGTAAAAAGTGAGTCACGGGTTCGGATTTTGGAGAGCTGCATCTAAACTTTGCAGAAATATCAAAAATGATTAATGGTCAGTGACTCTTAAATTATTACAAATATATCAGCAGCTGCGTGTAAGCATCCCACAAAAAAACTAATGCGCGGGGGGTTCGGGGGAGGCGCTTCGTCCCCCGACGGGGGGTTTGGGGGGTAGAACCCCCCAAGAGTCTGGATTGGAAACAAACAACCTAGAAAGCACAGTTTTTTAACAGAAGTTATCAGAGAATCCCAACTTAGTAGATTTTAAATTATGGGATGCACTCTTAGGTGTTGGGTGTTACAGACGATTTCCTTACCTCCTAACCCCTATTCCCTAAACCTTGATCAGGACATCCTAGGCGTGAACTGCTAATAATTGATCCGCTTGTTTAGCAGTTTCAAAGAAGAAACGCACGTTATCTTCAGGAGTTCCCACCAAAACACCATGACCTAAATTAAGAATATGACCTTGATTACCCGCTTTACGAATAGTATCAATAATCCGCTCGCGAATAAAGGGCTGGGAACCGAATAAAACCCCCGGATCGATATTACCTTGAACCATCATCGATTTACCTAAACGCTGTCTCGCTTCCGCCATATCCACGGTCCAATCGACGCTAATAATATCAACCCCCGATTTACCCATTCTTTCCAAAACGCCGGCGCTGCCACTAATGTAGAGAATTAACGGTGTATCGGGATGGGTTTCTTTCACCAAACGAACTACTTTTTGTTGATAGGGTAAGGCAAAAACATCGTAATCTTGGGGAGTTAATTGACCCGCCCAAGAATCGAACATTTGTACTACTTGCGCCCCACAATCGATTTGATAACGGACATAGGTGGCGATCATATCCGCTAATTTATCTAAAAATTGGTGCAGTACCGAGGGTTCCGAAAAAGCCATCCCTTTAATCACAGAATAACTTTTAGAACCTTTCCCTTCCACTGCGTATGCTGCTAAAGTCCAAGGCGCACCGACAAAACCGAGGACAGTGGATTTATTTCCCACCTCTTGACGCAGGGTTTTTAAAATCGTTTTGATAAAAGGTAAAGACTGATCGGGATCGAGGGGATTAAGTTGGTCCACCTGCGCTTGAGTACGAATGGGAGAATCGATAATCGGCCCCTTACTTTCGATAATATCAAAGGGAATACCAATTCCCGCTAGGGGAGTGAGGATATCGGAGAACATGATCACCCCATCCGGTTGAAAAGCGCGCCAAGGTTGCAGGGAGATTTCGATCGCTAAATCGGCATTTTCCGATCTTTCCCGAAAACTGGGGTATTTATCCCGCAATTCTCGATAAATCTGCATATAACGTCCTGCTTGTCTCATCATCCACACGGGAGGACGGGGTAAGATTTCTCCTTTGGCAGCGCGTAATAAATAAGGTATTTCAGGGGAGTCAGTCATATCAGGATGATTATTCTATTGCCTTTTCTACGGTATCATCCCCCGTACAGCTAATTTTTCTGGTTTTTCCTTAAGAATTGTTAACGAAAATTATCCCTCCACCCTGGGGTGAATTCGACGCAATCGCAAGGCATTTGTCACCACGGAAAGGGAACTTAAAGCCATGGCAGCACCGGCAATAATCGGATTGAGCAGAAAAGGATAGAGGACTCCGGCAGCGATGGGAATGGCAATCAGGTTATAAATAAAAGCAAAAAAGAGATTTTCTTTGATATTTCGCATTGTTGCCCGACTTAACTCAATAGCACTCACAATTCCCTGTAAATCTCCCGAAATTAAGGTTATATCACTAGCGGCGATCGCTACATCGGTCCCTGTGCCAATGGCAATACCTAAGTCCGCTTGCGCCAATGCGATCGCATCATTGATGCCATCTCCAACCATGGCGACTATTTTCCCTTTTTTCTGCAAATATTCGATTTTTTCGGCTTTTTCTTGGGGACGGAGTGCGGCAAAAAAGCGCCGGATACCCAACTCGCTGGCGATCGCCTCTGCGGTTTCGAGGTTGTCCCCCGTCATCATCATCACCTCTAAGCCCATTTTTTTGAGCTTGGCGACCACTGAGGAAGAAAAAGGTTTTAAAACGTCGGAAATGGCGATAACCCCCTCTAAACCCCCGTTAACCGCTATCCAAGCCACGGTTTTTTTCTGCCATTCCCAATCGTGGGCGACTTTTTTAAGAACTTTTGTTTCAACTCCTTGACGTTCTAACCATTGTTGTGTACCGATTTGCACGAAATCCGACCCGACTTTTCCCTGCACTCCTGCCCCAGTTATTGAGTCAAATTCGGTTACTTCTAGGGTTTTAATCTGGTTTAACTGCCCATATCTAACTATTGCTTCTCCTAACGGGTGTTCAGAATGATTCTCCACCGACACGACTAACTGCAGCAGCGATAATTCCCGTCCATCCCTCACCCCTTCCCGAGTCAAGAAGTCCGTCACCGTTGGTTTCCCCTGGGTGAGAGTTCCCGTTTTATCTAGAACAATAGTAGTAATGCCCTGGGCTAATTCTAAACTTTCGGCGTTTTTAATTAAAATTCCCTGTTTTGCTCCCTGTCCTGTTCCCACCATAATCGAGGTGGGTGTAGCTAATCCTAGCGCGCAGGGACAAGCGATAATTAAGACTTCCACCATTGTAATCAAAGCGAGGGTGAGATTACCCGTGCGGAGAATCCAAAATAGGAAAGTTATTACCGCAATAATCATCACCACCGGCACAAAATAAGCGGTCACTCGATCGACTAATCTTTGTATAGGTGCTTTTGATGCTTGTGCGGTTTGTACTAATTGGACAATCTGAGCTAAAACCGTATCTTTTCCCACTCGTAACGCTTGCATTTGTAGGCTACCGGTTTTATTAATTGTCGCCCCGATTACCTGTTGATTGATATTTTTTCGCACGGGTAAACTTTCCCCCGTCACCATCGATTCATCAATGCTAGAACTGCCCTGGATAATTATGCCATCGACGGGAATTTTTTCTCCCGGACGCACTAAAATTATATCTCCTACCTTCACCTCTTCTATTGGTATATCTAGCGTCTGTTCTTCCCTAATTACCCTAGCAGTTTTTGCCTGTAATCCCATTAATTGTTTAATAGCGGCGGCCGTTTCTTTTCTGGCACGTTTTTCAAGGAAACGACCGAGTAAAATCAGAGTAATGACGATAGCTGATGCTTCGTAATAGACATGGGAATTAAACCCCTGTTTTTCGATAAAATCGCTCCCGAAGGTTAAAAACAGGGAATAAAAATAGGCGGCACTGGTTCCCAAAACTACTAAAGTGTCCATGGTGGCAGCGCGGTTTTTAAAGGCTTTCCAAGCATTTTTATAAAAACTTTGACCACACCAAAATTGGACGGGAGTAGCGAGAATTAATTGGAATAAGGGAGCGTGTAACCAGTGGGGAATAAAAGATAGAGATAAACCCGTCATCATCGGCAAAGAACCGATAAAAAGTATAATACTAATAACAATAGCGATCGATAGTTTAGTGAGAAGTTCTTTTTCTGGCCTGGATTCGAGATTAATTTCCGTTATCGGTGTAGCCTGGAAACCAGCATCCCTAACTTTTGCTTGAATAGTGTTAAGATCGGTACGCTTGGGATCATAGTCCACATCCACCTGTTCCATGCCAAAATTAACTTGACATCGAATCACTCCGGGGATAGATTTAATTATCCGTTCGATCGAATCAGCGCAACCAGCGCAACTCATCCCGGCGAGTTTGAGAGTTTGATGGGTCATAATTTTAATAGCAGCGGAAGTCAGCAACAAAATCCCCTGCAGCAGAGTTCTATCTTTAGGATAAAATATTCCCCTAGCTGCAGGGTCAAGAATCCTTTGTTAATTTTTCTGAATAGATATGAAGAAATGTCAAAAAGAGTGTCTGTATTTTCCTAACACACCCTTAATTTTTATGGACAAATTTCAATTAACCCCACTCTGTTGCGTGTCTTGACCCTGCAAAGCATCGGCAGCGGAAACACCATCACCCTGAAAACCAAAATACCATAAAGTAGCGGCAGCTTCAGCGCGAGTTACTGGTCTTTTTGGCTGAAATAGGGTAGTAAAACCAAAAACTCGCCGAATATTGGCTTGTTCGGCATTTTGAAAATCGGCATAAAGAGCGCGCACCAGCTGCGGGTTAATTTTATTAGTATCCTGAAAACCCCAAGTATTTTTAATCGTATCAAGATTGGCGCTCGGTAAAGCTTTTCTGATATCTAATGGCACTTTCCACGCGATTAAATCTTCCCGGGTTAAAGGAGCATTGGGACGGAATAAAAGAGTGCTACTATCTCCCGTTAAAGGAGAGGGAATTAACCCTGCTTCCGCTAATCCTTGAATATAAATATAATCGGGATCGTTATTTTTAACATCACTAAAAGCTGGGGAACTATTGGGAGTAGCTAAACGGATTTGTTTACCTGCTACATTGGCATAAATGGCATTATTAGCCTGTAACAACCAGCGCGCAAATTCTCGGCGCGTTATTGTATCATTAGGGTTAAACTGATTGTTATTACCTGTTAATACTCCTAATCTAGCTAAGTCTTGAATGTGGCTTTTTAAGGGATTAGGTAAGGATTCGAGATCGTTAAAACTGGTGGGATTAAGATTGGGTAAGGGGGAAGAAATGGGGGAGGGACTAGGGGAAGCAATCGGAGTTCCCGTTGGACGATAATCGAGGCTATATTCCGTATTGGGAGAAGTAGCAGTTATGGTGATAGTTAATTCTAAATTATCTCGACGGGCCGTTAGGGTACTATTGACTCCTTCCCCAGAAAAGGGAGTGATAATTTCCCAATTATTATTAACTAATTCCTGTTGATAAAAAGCCTCGATCGCATTGCTGGGATCGTTGGATTGCCACCGGGTTTGCCCACCGGTATTATCAGGATTTGTCTGCACGGATAATAATTCTGATTGACTATATCGAGGAATTTCTGCGGGAAAATTTGCGGGTAATTGCTGGTTATTAGGAGAGTTTTCTGGTATGGGATTTGTTTGTAGATTAGGATCGGCAGCCAGACGATTTTCTAGGGCAGGATTGCCACTACAGGCTCCTAAAATGCCCAGCAGGGTGATCATTGTACTGTAGCGAATAAACTTACTCACGGTCTTTACCAATATTGTTTCCTTAGCTTTATCCTAGCTTATTTATCTGGGGTTTTGACTAGGGAAAATTGTGCGCCACCATTGACGTAATTTCCCCAGCAGAAATCCTCCTAACCCTTTTGTGTATTTTTCAAATTTGTAGTAAAATAAAATGTCGATTATATCCTGTGTGGCAAGATACTTGAGATAGGATACTCCTTGATCTATACGCACATCACTATATTCTAAATAAACTTTGCGACTGAGGCGATCGGATAAATTCCATTTTGGTTGAAAATATTCTTGCATCCTCTGTTGATAAGGGGCAAAACTACTCGATTTTCCCTGTAAATATTCTTCCATGTATTGACAAGCAATTTCCGCTCCTTTCATAGCATAGCGAATACCTTCCCCTCCTAAAAAGTTAACCGTAGAAACAGCATCACCAATCGCTATAATATTCGGTTCTTGATAATAAATATCTTGCAGATTGAGCGAATATTCTAAAATAGACCCATGGATGTCGATTATATCATATTTAGAGAGATTTATGTAGGTTTGAATAATTTGTGTAATATAACTTTTTAAAGGCTTAACTTCAGGAATATAAGGATGTTCTCCCTCTAACCAAGCGGCTCCTATTTTTAATTGCTGATTATCCATAGGAAAAATCCAGCCATAACCTTTAGGACTCCATTTATGACCTAGAAAAAACACTAAATTATCTTGATATTTTTGATAATATACTTCTGGCACAGTAATTAAATATTCAATGCCCACTGCTTTTAAAAAATCAGGTTTTTCTCGTTTATGTTTATACATAACTGCTCTAGCGTATCCCGTGGCATCAACCAATAAACGAGTAGTAACTGTCTCGATTTCCTCGCCTTTTGATTTCAAGAAAACAGTTAGCTTATCCTCCATCTGTTGATATTTCAGATAACGACAACCTAAACGAACTTCTCCCCCCCAACGCAGCACTTCTGCGGCTAAAAACTCTCGCAATTTGGCAAAATCAAAAACTACCCCTAAAGGTTGCGGTGATGACCAAAAATGATGTATGCTGGTGGAGATGATTTCGATATTTTTCCAAAACCTAGCCACTACGGTTTCGGGGAGATTGAATTGTTCTAAAATTTCTAGGGGAGAAGCGGCACTAGAAAAATTATTATCTTGCCAACTAGAATGTTGTTCCACCAAAAGAACACGATAACCTTTTTCACTTAATAATCTACCACAGTGACCTCCCGCCGGTCCACCCCCAATAATTACGACATCATAATCCATGATTTACTCCCTCGCCTAATCTTGCTAACTTGCTTTTATTTTACCCTAATTTGCCCTCTGTTAAACCCCAAACTGGTTAAGCTGTTGTGCATCTAAACTTGATAAGTAGCTGATTATAATTAAATTAAAAATGGATTTTAGGTTCGATCCCCCCTGCCCCCCTTAATAAGGGGGGTGCCGATAGGCGGGGGGATCCCCCTTAATAAGGGGGGTGCCGATAGGCGGGGGGATCCCCCTTGATAAGGGGGGTGCCGATAGGCGGGGGGATCCCCCCTGCCCCCCTTGATAAGGGGGGTGTCTGACAACTTTTAACACCTACCTACTTACTCTTTTTAACCTGTTCCCTATTCTCTCATCGAAAGCTGACTATCTTATGACATTTTTCTTATTATTAGTTACTTCCCTATCGCTGATAATTTGGTTATATTTAATCTTAGCCAGGGGACAATTTTGGCTATCTAACCAAAAAATTAATCCTGTCACTTCTCCTTTAAAAAATTATCCAAAAGTCTCGGCAATTATCCCCGCACGAAACGAAGCCGACGTTTTACCTATCAGTTTAACCTCCCTTTTTAACCAAGATTATCAAGGAGAATTTTCTATTATTTTAATTGATGATCAAAGCAGTGATGGCACGGGAAAAGTTGCTCAAGAAATTGCTGATAAATATCATAAATCTGGACAAATAACTATTATTTCTGGACAACCTTTAGAGATAGGATGGACGGGTAAATTATGGGCAATGAAACAGGGAATAACAGAGGCTACCGAGAAATTCGCCCCCGATTATTTTCTGTTTACCGATGCCGATATTGCCCACGCACCGGATAATTTAACCCAATTAGTCACTAAAGCAGTACAGGAAAAACAAGCTTTAGTTTCCCTGATGGTGTTGCTACGCTGTGACAGTTTTTGGGAAAAATTTCTTATTCCTGCCTTTGTTTTTTTCTTCGAGAAACTCTATCCTTTTGCCCTAGTTAATAATCCTAATTCCCCGATAGCAGCCGCCGCTGGGGGTTGCATTTTAATTCGCCGAGATATTCTAGAAAAGATTGGCGGTATTGAGATTCTTAAACAAGCTTTAATTGATGATTGTTCTTTGGCAATTGCAGTTAAAAAATATCTGCAAAATCACCCCGAAAATAGCGAGAAATCCATCTGGTTAGGATTAACAAAAAGCACCTATAGTCTCCGTCCCTATCCCGATTTAGCCAGCATTTGGAATATGGTAGCCCGCACCGCCTTCACACAACTAAATTACTCAATACTTTGGTTAATCGGCACAATTTTCGGGATGTTTTTAACCTATTTAGCTGCCCCCTTGGGCTTAATCTGGGGATTGGTCTTAAAAGAAACATCAATTATTATAATTAGCACCGTCACCTTATTACTAATCGCCCTCTCCTATAGCCCGACTTTAAGGCTATATAAATTATCCCCCCTGCGGGCTTTAACTTTACCCCTAATTGCCCTCTTTTATAGTTTAATGACCGTCGATTCTGCCCTGCGTTATTGGCGCGGCCAAGGGGGAGGTTGGAAAGGGCGAGTTTATCCTAATTAGGGTCTGCTGAATAATAGTAAAACCCTTTTAAAATAGGTCTTTTGACCTGTTAAAATCTGATGTTAGTGCAAGAAAATAGTAACTGAAAAAGTCCAGTAGGGTGCGCCCTTCGATAGCGTAACGCACCAAATAAATTAATGATAGATAAGAACTCTTGCAAATTAATTATATGTCATAAAACATTTTACCATTTGGGGATGGGGGGGTGAGTGCGATTATCTGTAGTGCGATCATGGATTTTCAACTATAATCAAAGATAAGTAGGTGGGTGGAATTAAATATAAAATGAACGTAGGTTGGGTTGAAGCATGAAACCCAACGCCCGCATGGGTTACGCTACCGCTAACCCATCCTACAAATAATTGTGCCTAACTATCTAGCAGACATCATTTCTGAAGAGAATATTAGCTCAGAAGAACTTCTGAAAAAACTCATTTACGAACATTGGCAAAGCTTAAAACCGCGTAAAACTTTATCACAACGCCGGGGAGGTCATCCTCAGCATCTTTTAGAAAATGCTCCACCTGATTTGTCATTGCGAGAAAACCGCAAAAAAGTAGTTGCAGAATATATACAAAACCATCATCAGCAACATCATTTATGACAAATTATCCCCCAAAAATTATTACAGAATCAATCAACCAATTCTCTAACTTCAAAGCAGGCACACGCTCAAATTCACGAGTATTTGCGGTAACAAGAGTCAGATCAAGCGCTAGAGAATGAGCAGCAATCAGTAAATCATTTGGACCGATTGGGGTTCCTGCTTGCTCCAAATGTTTACGAATTAGGGCATAGTGCTTATCTACAGTTGATTCTAATGGCAAAACTGTCAAGAACTCCAGGATGCGTTCTAGTTGCTGCACCAGACGGGAGGAACCACTTTTAACCACTCCAAATCTTAATTCACACGCCACAATGATGCTCGTACAAACGCTTTCTTCGCCGACATCCACAATATGCTGGAAAACCTGACCTTGGGGATACCTGATCAAATGTGATAGGATGTTAGTATCAAGCAGATATTGATAGGTCATTGGGTGGTACTAAAATGTAATGTCATCAAGGGGAAGCAACCCTTCATCTATATCAGGAAAATTGTCTGTAATGTCTGGCAAAGTAGTCAGCAAAGAAATTAGAGAACCGGAAGAAATCGGCTCAATGATTAAGCGATGACCTTCTTTGCGTAACAAAACCTCTGTACTTGATAGGGCCAGTTCAGGAGGAATAGTTAATACTTGCTCTTGTCCACTTGTTAGTAAAGAAACCTGACGTAAATTTTGCATCTGTTGACCCCTTTGTTAATGATCGCCTTACTATTTTAACTTATTTATCTAGTTATCTCGTTCCCCGGTTTTACCTGGGAACCCTTGATTCAGGTTCTACCTGATAACTGTTTACTGATAACTGTTCACTGAAATTCCAGTTCTTCTTAAATACTACTTTAAGGTAGAGACTTAGATATTAAGTAGGTAGTTGTTAAAAATTGTCAGACACCCCCCTTATTAAGGGGAGCAGGGGGGATCGAAGACAAAATCTATCTTCAATTTAATTAGAACCACTTACTTATCAGCTTAATTTTCTTCCTGCACTTCTGGGGTTGGTTGTGGTAAACGAGCGATAAAATCTTTCATTTGGGGATGATTAAACATTTTCTCCGTATCTTGCAGAAGACGTTTACCCCAGAGATTTTCCCCTAAAAATTCCAGACTGACATAACGACTATCGCTAGTGAGAGCGGCCTGAGCTAATTTGATGCCCTCCTCAGTTTTCCCTTGACTATAAATAGCCACCGCAATAGCTAACTGAGGTTCCGGCTGTTTAGGATCGATTTTCAAAGCAGCCCGCCAATCTTTAAGAGCCGCTTCCTTATCACCCTGTTCGTATTTAACTAAACCAATATTATTAATAGCGGGCCAAAAATCTTTATCTTGACTAACAGCCTTTTCGTAAGCTGCAATCGCCGCAGGATATTGTTCTAACTTGAGATAGGAATTACCGAGATCAAAAAGAGCGGGGGAGATATCGGGTTTCATTTGCAAACCCGCTTCAATTTGGGCAATAGCAGACTTGTAATCTTGATTCTGAAAATAGGCGCTACCGAGGGAAAATTTAATATTAGCGTGGGCATCGGCGGGAGCAAGGGACAAAGATTGATTTAATGCCTCGATACCGAGTTGCACCTGATCGTCTTGCAGATATAAACTACCGAGAATAAACCAAGTTTGATAGAGATGGGGGGCTAACTGCACCGCTAACTTAGCCCGTCCGAGGGCCGCATCGGTACGGCGGAAACGAGCTAATTGGATGGCATCCTCAGCGATTTCAATTCCTGCTTGTTCCATCTGTTCTAACTCCGGTTCGATGGCGTAGGGGAGTAGTGCTTGGGAAAAAGCCAGCGGGCTGCCAGCGACGAAAAAAATGAGCAAAGAAATGATTAATCTAAGTTTTGGCACAGTTTACCCCCGCGATAGGCCTTTTTTAATCAGTCTATCTCGCTTGGGAGTTGTTGGCTAAAGAAACAACAAAGGCAACTCTAGAGACGTTAGTATATAACCAATTACTTTTGGCTGATCGATGGCAATAAGCGTGTTGGGAAAATCAAATCGCCCCCTATTTTGGATATTCGGACTCATGGCTAGTGGTTTTCTGGCGGTGGGAGTGGTTTCTTATCGCTTGCTGCAAACTCCTCCTCCTGCCCTAGAATTAGCGAAAATGACCGTTGCTGCTCAACGGGAAACCCTCACTGTGGAAATTAAAGCTAGTGGTAGGGTGGAACCAATCCAAAGTGTCAACATTAGCCCGAAAAACCCTGGCCGATTAGTGCGATTATTGGTGGATCAGGGCATGATTGTTAAAAAGGGACAAACCCTCGCGGTCATGGATAATTTAGAGGTGTATGCCAAGGGAATGCAGTCAGAAGCGCATCTGCGGGAAGCTCTAGCCAATCTGGAACAGGCTAAACGCAGCATTCCCGAAGATATCCGGCAATTACAAGCCCGATTTTATCAGGCCCAGGCCAGTTATAAGCAATTAGAAGCCCGTTTAGCTCAGGCCAAAGAAAGAATTCCTAAAGATTTAGACCAGCTGCAAGCTCAGGTACAAGCAGCCCAATCCCGTTTTCGACTAGCAGAAAATCGGGTTAAACGCAATGAAAATTTAGTCCAGGAAGGGGCGATCGCTCAAGACCAATTTGATGCCGTCCTCAATGAATATCTCAACGCTAAAGCCAATTTAGACGAATCGATCCGCCGTTTGGAACAAGCAGATAAAACCGCTTCCCCAGAAGTGGCCGGAATTGAGCAGGAAATGATAGGAGCGGCAGCATCGATCGCAGAAGCGAAATTTGCCCTCGAACAACGCCAAAAAACCCAAGAAACCGAGCTGGCTCGACTAGAATCATCTGTAGCGGCCGCCAGGGCCGATTTAGAGCAAATTAAGATTCAATACCGCGATACAGTCATTACTGCTCCCTTTGATGGCATCATCACCCAAAAATACGCCACCGAGGGTTCTTTTGTCACTCCCACCACTTCGGCCTCCAGTACCGCTTCCGCCACTTCCACCTCGATTATCGCCCTAGCATCGGGATTGGAAGTGATTGCTAAAGTGCCGGAAGTAGATGTGGGTTTATTGCAGCGCGGCCAACCCGTGCGCATTGTCGCCGATGCTTTTCCTGAAGAAGTCTTTGAAGGTCGAGTTATTCTCGTGGCTCCCGAAGCAATTATCGAGAATAATGTTACTTCTTTTGAGGTCAGAATCGGTTTGGTGACGGGACGGGACAAACTTAAATCGAAAATGAATGTGGATGTAACTTTTGTCGGCCAGCAGTTAGATAATGCCCTCGTCGTGCCGACTGTAGCCATTGTCACCCGGGAAGGCAAGTCAGGGGTTTTAGTTCCCGATGCCGAAAATAAACCCAGTTTTAAACCCGTTTCGATCGGTTTAGTCCTGGACGATAAAACCCAAATTTTATCAGGTTTGGAAGCCGGAGAAAAGGTCTTTATCGATCTCCCCGAAGGGGCCGAAGATACCTCGAAAACTAATCAAAAATCTCAATAATTTTTCTTAACAAATATCTCCCAATTGTCTTTTTTATGATCGGGCAGGATTCAGGAGAGAGGGGACAGGAGACTATTTTTATTTATTCTACCCACACCCCACACCCCACACCCCACTTCCCAATTCATAATTCATAATTCATAATTCATAATTCCCCTATATGTTTATCATCGAAAGTTTAAAAATGGCCGTCTCCACCCTAGCGGCCAATAAAGTGCGTAGCGGCCTGACCATGTTAGGAATTATCATCGGTAACGCTTCGGTGGTGGCCATGATTGGTATTGGCCAAGGGGCGCAAACCTTAGCCAATGAGCAGTTTGCTAACTTGGGTCCCAATACTCTTTTTGTGGTGCCGGGGTCGCGACAAGCACGCAATACCACCGTTAATTTACCGAAAACCTTGGTTTTAGCCGATGCTCAGGCGATCGCCGAACAAGTTCCCACCGTCGCTGAAGTCGCCCCGGAAATAAACGCTCGTTTCCTGATTTCCTATCGTAATCGCAACATGACGGCTCTAGTCACGGGAAGCACCCCAGAATACGCTTCTGTCCGCAATTTTACCCTAGAAAAAGGTCGTTTTATCAATAATATCGATCTAGCCCGCAACAAACGGGTAACGGTAATCGGCACTGAAGTGGCGGCGCAACTTTTCCCCACCCAAAATCCCCTCGGTCAACAGCTGCGGATCAAAAATCTCAGTTTTGAGGTGATCGGGATTTTAGAGGCGAAAGGCTCCTTTTTTGGCAATAATCAGGATGAAATGCTGATTATTCCCCTTAGCACCATGAACTCGCAACTGGTGGGCAAAACCGGACCCTACGGTGTTGAGTTGAGTTGGATTAGTCTCACCGCTCGATCAGGGGAGGAAATCCGCGCAGCTAAGTTCCAAATCCAGAATCTCCTGCGTTTACGCCATAAAATCGTCGCTGAGGATGATTTTCGCGTCGAAACTGCTAAACAGATGATCGAAATCTTCGGCACGATTACCCAGGGTCTAACCCTACTTTTGGCTCTAATCGCCGGTATTTCCCTAATTGTCGGGGGTATCGGGGTGATGAATATTATGCTCGTTTCGGTTTCGGAAAGAACCGGGGAAATCGGACTAAGAAAAGCGATCGGAGCCAGAGAACAGGATATTCTCTTACAATTCCTGATTGAATCAACTCTCGTTTCCATCGCCGGCGGTGCGCTTGGTATTCTCTTCGGTGCAGGAGCGATCGTTCTCGTCTCCAGTTTCTCTCCCCTGGCTGCCACTGTTTCCACCAGCGCCGTCGCCCTGTCTTTGAGCGTTTCCACGGGTATCGGTCTCTTTTTCGGCGTTTTTCCCGCCTATCGTGCCTCTAAATTGGAACCGATTGTCGCCCTCAGAAGTGTCTAATTTTTTAAGTTTTTTCGGGGACGTTTTTGGCAAGGATTGCCTTTATAGCTAAGTAGGTAGGCGTTAAAAGTTGTCAGACACCCCCCTTATCAAGGGGGGCAGGGGGGATCCCCCCGCCTATCGGCACCCCCCTTATCAAGGGGGGCAGGGGGGATCGAACCTAAAATCCATTTTTAATTTAATTATAACCAGTTGAGAATGCGATCGTGATCAAAGCATAAAGGTTGGGGGAATTCCCAGAGATGAAAAATCCCGACTTTTTTGGCATCATCGGCAGCGATCGGTTTTCCTTTTGCCGTGGCGATAAAAACGATACTAATGGTGTGTTGACGCGGATCGCGGTTAGGATCGGAATAGACGTGAAATTGCTCGATTAACTGCACCTGCAAGCTGATTTCCTCGTAAGCTTCCCGAATTGCCGCCGTTTCCACCGATTCGCCGTAGTCCACGAATCCCCCCGGAATTGCCCAGCCAAAGGGCGGATTTTTTCTCTCAATTAGTACGATCGGACGGTGGGGCGAGTCGATCAGTTCGATGATAATATCAACAGTAGGGGCAGGATTGCGATAGTTTGTCATTTTTTTCAGTTATCAGTGAACAGTTAAGTAAGTAGTTATAATTAAATTGAAGATAGATTTTGCCTCTGATCCCCCCTGCCCCCCTTGATAAGGGGGGTGCCGATAGGCGGGGGGATCCCCCCTGCCCCCCTTGATAATTTAACACCTACCTACTTATCAGTAATCGGTCAATAATTTCATTTAAGACTCATAACCTTACAATCGAATGCTTTCTAACCAGTCACTGATCAGGGATCACTAACAAGGAGGGGAATAAAAGTTGTTAGAAAATGCCAAGAAAATTACGGTTATAGGTGGGGGAATTTGGGGACAAACACTCGCTAATTTGGCTAGACGTAATCACTTAGCTGTTAGGGTTTGGTCGCGTCATACTGGGGAAGATTTAGGGGCTATTATAGCAGATACTGATGTAATTATTTCAGCAGTTTCGATTAAAGGAGTTGTTCCCACGATCGAACAATTACAGCAATTACAATTAAATTCTTCCACAATTATCGTCACCGCCACTAAAGGATTAGAGCCAATCACCACTCGTACCCCTTTTCATCTCTGGAATCAAGCTTTTCCTGCTAATCCCCTTGTGGTTCTTTCCGGTCCTAATTTAGCTAAAGAAATTAATCAAGGTTTACCCGCTGCGACGGTGGTAGCAAGTTATCAGCAAAAAGCAGCAATATTGTTACAAAAATTATTATCTGGGGAATCTTTTCGGGTTTATCTGAATAGCGATCCCTTGGGAACAGAGTTAGGTGGCACTCTTAAAAATGTCATGGCGATCGCTTCTGGGGTTTGTGATGGTTTACAGTTAGGTACTAATGCCAAATCTGCCCTATTAACTCGCGCTTTACCGGAAATAATTCGGGTGGGAACTTGTCTAGGAGGTTGTCAAGAAACTTTCTTCGGTTTATCGGGTTTAGGGGATTTATTAGCTACCTGTAATAGTCCTTTATCCCGCAATTATCAAGTGGGTTATCAATTAGCTTTAGGTTTATCTTTGCCAGAAATTTTAGCGAAATTAGAGGGAACTGCCGAAGGAATAAATACCACAGAAGTTTTGATGAGAATTGCCCAAGAAAAAAATTTATATGTACCGATTACCTGTCAAGTTGATCGTCTTTTGCGCGGGGAAATTTCTCCGCAAGTTGCCGTTTATGAATTAATGCGTCGCGATCTAAAAGCAGAATTTGATTAAGAGACAAGAGATTTTTTAGTAAACAGTAAAAAGTAATCCGTGAGTGGTTGGGGAGTGGGGACGAAGGTTTAACGCTTTGCTTTGTTGGTTATCTTAGTCATCAATAAAGTATCAAATAGCCCCAACGGGATTCTCCATTTTTTTAGATAAAGATAGTGAGTTAAGCAAATTATTGTTATTAACAAATATTTTACACACTTCATACAAGATAAGCACTATGGCTCACCACCACTACCCAATCATTACCCGGTTGCTTTTTTGCTCGATCGATTTTTATAACTCCCCTAATGGCTTCAATTATTATTTACTCAGACTGAGACTCAGGGAGTAACTTAGGTTGAAATAATTGGGAAGGAACAAAACGAAAACCGCTTTGATCTTCTTGACGAATTAATAATCCTTGTTCTTCCATCGATTTAAGTTGGGGCAAGAGAGCAACAAAGGTTATAGCATCAAGTTTAGCCAAAGTTTGATCAGAAATATTCTCACTAATGCCACCGGCTTGATGAGCAACGTATAATAAATGACGAAACTGAGGACTTAAATAATCAGTAAAGTCTTTTTGAAGGATTTGCCAAATTGAATAAAAAGCAGTTTCATCAATAATTTCATATCCTTCTGAAGCAGCTTGCCGTAATACTTTTTCACAGATAGTATTCAGTTCTCGAGGAATTCCTTGAGCGTAACCCGTAATTAAATTGATGACTTCCTCTGTGAAAGGATAGGGATCATTTCGCTGTTCGTTTCTGGCACTATTAAGATAATTAATAGCAATGTGACGTAAATCATCTTGACTCATGGGTTCAAGGGGAATATCTTCAGAAAAGATACCAAGGGCTTTTAAGGTTGCTTCTTGAAACTCGGTAAAGCCTCTTCCTGTCATAATAAATCCCCGATGTTTTCCCATCCGAAATAAATCTAAACTACTTTCTAAAATTGTCTGGACAACAATGGGGTCTTTTTTGTCAAAATCATCAATAGCAATAACAATACGAGAATAAATTTCTTCGGCTCTATTTAATAAACGAATGAGTAAAGGATAGGGATCAGCATTGGCAGTGGGAGTCAGTTGATTAGCAGGGGATTCTTCCTTTTTGCCAAAGGATAAAAAGCCTAATTTAACTTGTCCTTCAGTAGTGGTTTTATTGCGTTGAATAGAATACCCTAAAAGCGTATTAGCAATGTCTTCTGATTCTTGATCACTATCCGCTAAACTATCGGCTACAGCTAATAATAAAGCACGATAAAATTCCGTGGAACTTTCCCCAGGAATACTGCTAATATAAAGCAATAACATTTTTTCATTTAATTGGTTAACTTCCTGTTGTAACTGGTTAATTAAATTAAAAATTAAGGCAGTTTTACCAATACCCCAAGCCCCCCTAACTAAGATATTACGTCCTTCATAGAGGGTCGGAATAACTATATCTAAAACTTGATCTCGTCCATAAAAAATCTTTGCTAATTTTTTGCGATCATCGGGGGGAGTTGGTCGAAAAGGATTTTCTATCAGTCCCCATTTTTTGAGAGTTGATTGATAACGGCTGAGTCTTGACATTTTTTACGCAGATTGTAGAATTTTTAGTAGATAATTAATTTCCTCTAGTCGTTCTGAATTATTTTTTTCTTGATAATATGTTTGTGCCTCTTTTAAATGACTACAAGCTTGGGAAATCTTGCCAATTTGTATTTCTAGATTGCCCAGTGCAGTTGTCACAGAAGCCACATTATCTTGATCACCTAAACGACGGAATAGACGTAAAGAATCTTTAAAATAAAGTCTTGCCTGTTCGAGCCTACCAGTGCGATGATAGAGACGGGCAAGTTCCAATAAAATTGGAGCCAAACTACTAATATCCTTTTGTTTTTGATAAAGTTGCTGACAATTTTCTAAGTGTTCAATAGCTTCTGTATAATATCCGCCCTCAAATAAAGCTTTTCCTAATTGATAGGAATAGTTAAAATATAAGGTTTTGTCTTCGGTTTTTTCAATAATTTCTCCAGCTTGTTTATAAGAGTTAATTGCTTGTTGAATGTCTGTCACTTTACCAAGAAGTTTAAATCGTTCTCTGAGAGTATTGGCTAAATTATATTGTGTCTCTGCCCAATCTCCTGGAAAGGCTTGACGGGTATAAATTTTTAAGGCTTCTTGATAACAGACAATTGCATTTTCGATATTCTCGGCTTTATTGCCTCTAATTCGTTCACTATAAGCATTGCCTAAATTATTTTGAGTAGTTGCCCAGTCAAGAGGAAAGACATCAAAAGTACGAATTTTTAAGGCTTCTTGATAACAGAAAATTGCGGTTTCTATATTCTCTACTATGTCTCCTTTGATTCTGTTTATGTAAGCAGTCCCTAGATTATTTTGTGTTACTGCCCAATCTTCAGGAAAAGCATCACGGGTATAGACTTCTAATGACAGGTTATAAGCAACAATCGCTAACTCTAGATTATCTGCCTTTTCCCCAAGAATGCGCTTACTATAAGCATTACCCAGATTATTTTGTGTTACTGCCCATTCATAAGGAAAAGCATCACGGGTATAGTCTTCTAAAGACTGGTTACAAGCAACAATAGCTAACTCTAAATTTTCTGCCCTTTCCCCTCTGATGCGCTTACTATAAGCAGCACCCAGATTATTTCGTCTCCTTGCCCATTCATAAGGAAAAGCATCAGCATCACGGGTATAGACTTCTAAAGACTGGTTATAAGCAACAATAGCTAACTCTAGATTATCTGCTCTTTCCCCTCTGATGCGATTACTATAAGCAGTACCCAGATTATTTTGTGTGTTTGCCCATTCATAAGGAAAAGCATCACGGGTACAGACTTCTAAAGACTGGTTATAAGCAACAATAGCTAACTCTAAATTTTCTGCCCTTTCCCCTCTGATGCGCTTATTATAAGCATTCCCCAGATTATTTTGTATCCTTGCCCATTTTTCAGGAGAAGCTTGACGGGTATATACTTCTAAGAGGGTCTGATAGCCTGTAATAGCGATTTCTGGATTATTAGCCCAACTTCCCAAGGGAAAATTTTGAATATCAACACATAAATTCTGAATCACCCCGGCAATCCCTGCTACTTCTTCTGGTTTCCCTTGAGAAAACACATTTCTAGCCCATTGTTGCAACAGTTGGGCAAAGGTATCATCTAACAGATGTTGACCGCGTTGTAGGATAGGATAAACCACCGCAGGATCGCTATTACTCTCCCATTCTGCTTGTAAGACTTCTGATAAAAACTCCTGATATTCCTCTATACTTCCCGCTTGAAGGTTGAGAAACTGCCCCAATTGTTGCACCATATCGCGTAACCAAGATGATGTGATGGACGATGATTTTTTCGACAGACCGACCCTATGAATATACTAATTAAAAAAAGGTGGGTTAAGTCCCACCTTGATAACTGATTAGGATTTTTGGCTGAAATAGGCCTCTAGCGCCTCATTGATGATTTGATTCATCGGCCGTTTTTCCGTTTCCGAAGCTTCCTTGAGACGGACAAACATATCATCGGGGACGCTGACACGGTTTTGATTTTTACGCACGCGTTTGGGTTTTGATTCAGTGGTAGTAGTTTCGGTCATTTTAGGTGTGTAGGTGGCTGAAAATGCTTGTAAAGCAGGGAAATTGACTCGATGACAGAATTCTCCGAAGGTTTCGTTATTTTGTTGATCCTGTTGGAAGTAAACGAAAATCGGTTCTAAGACCTTTTCTAGATCATCGATCGCCATTTTATCCAAATAGGGGCGCGCTAGTCGAGTTTGATCGGCTGTTCCCCCTAACCAGAGTTGGTAGGAATTGGGAGCGCTACCCACAAATCCTAATTCTGCCATATAGGGACGCGCGCAGCCATTAGGACATCCTGTCATGCGGATGACAAATTCCTCTTTGCTTAATCCTAAGCGATTAAGCAGAGTGCGAATGCGTTCAATCACGCTGGGTAAAATTCTTTCTGACTCAGTAATCGCTAATCCACAGGTGGGCCAAGCGGGACAGGCCATGGCATAACGGGTTAAAGGGTCAATTTCGGCGGGATTGGTGATAATTCCGTGTTCTTTCAGGATCGCCTCGATCGCTTGCTGATCCTGGGGTTCAATTTCGTAGAGAATGATATTATGGTTAGCCGTCAAGCGCATGGGTAACTGAAAACGCTCGATAATCACTTTTAAGGCGGTTTTTAGCTGAAAACTGCCTTCATTTTTGACCCGGCCATTTTCCACAGAAAGACCAAAAAATAATTTTCCGTCTCCCTGTTCATTCCATCCCAAAAAGTCTTGATATTCCCAATCGGGGAGGGGTTGGTAGGGGGCAATTTTTTGGCCGAAATAACTCTCAACAGTGCTGCGGAATTTCTCTACTCCCCATTCTTCGAGGATATATTTCATTCTCGCATGACGACGATCTCCGCGATCGCCGTAATCCCTTTGGGTTGCTACGATCGCTTTTACCAGATCGTACACATCTTCTTTGTCCACATAACCGATCGGATCGGCCATTCTGGGGAAAGTTTCCTCCTTATTGTGGGTCCTTCCCAGTCCACCCCCCGCAAGGATGTTAAAACCCTGTAATTGACCGTTTGCGTCGGTAATCACCACCAAACCGAGGTCATTGGTGTAGATATCGATGGAGTTGTCTCCCGGCACGGTGACACCGATCTTGAACTTACGGGGCATATAATGTTGACCGTAGATCGGTTCGATGGGATCGTTTTTGTTAATGCCATTTGTATCTTTTTGTCTCGATGCCTTGACTTCTGGCGCTTCTTCTGAACTGATAACTTTTTCGCCATCGAGCCAAATTTCGTAGTAAGCTCCAGTTTGGGGACTGAGTAAATCGGCGATATTATTGGCATATTCCCAAGCGTAGCCGTATTCGGGGCGATTTTTGTAGGGGGCTGGCGGTGCGGTGATATTGCGGTTAACATCACCACAGGCCGCTAAAGTGGATCCCATACTGCGGATAATTTCCCCGAGGGTAGCTTTGAGATTTTTCTTTAAAATGCCGTGTAATTGGAAGCCTTGGCGAGTTGTCACGCGTAAAGTGCCGTTACCGTAGCGATCGGACAAACTATCAAGGGTAAGATATAGTTGCGCGGGAATAAAACCCCCCGGACTGCGGGTACGCAACATCATTTGATAGTCTTTTTCTTGACCTTTGGCTCTATTGTCGCGATTATCCTGTTGATAGGAACCGTGAAACTTGAGGATCTGCACCGCCGCATCGGTAAAATGGGTTGTATCTTCGAGGAGTTCACTGGCCAAAGGTTCTCGTAGATAATTACTGCGTTCTTTGATACCTTCGACTTTAGAAACCTTGGCGGTAGGAGAAATAGGAGTTGTAACCATCGTCTAACAGCACGATAACCTGTGGATAGGTCTTAGGAATAGGAATTTAGACAAGCTCGATCGATCCTAAGAAGTTTTACTAAGATGATCTCTAGAGTTCGTTCCAGACTCTGAGGTTAACAGTAGCGATCGAGACATCAATTCTATCTTAGCTTCTTACCGTCCCCCGCGAACGCCACCCACCGATCAACTTTTTATGACCAATTCTCCCAACATTAAAACGGTTATTAGTCAAGAACCCTACATTATTCTTAACAATCAGGGAGAAATTCTCCCTTCTATTAATCTGAGTCGTCCTAATTATAAATTGGGGCGAGATGGTCAACAGGTGGATTTAGTTGTTCCCCAACACTGGACGGTGGTGAGTCGAGTACAAGCTTGTTTTCGTCGTCAGGGAGATGATTACTATATCTACGATGGAGACGGGACTAATCCTAGTTCCAATAAACTTTTTATCAATAATCGCGTCATTACTCCCAAAGAGGGCTATCTTTTACGAAATGGAGATGAGATTAATATCGGTCAAGATGTCAAAAATTCGGTCAAGATCACCTATTATCATCCTAACCAACCAGTAAAAAGCCCACCTTTAGCTTTTAAATCGGTTTCCCTAAGCAATCGCAGTGTAGTTTTAGGACGAGATAATGCTGCGACTGTGGTTTTAGACGCTCCGACAATTTCCCGACAACACGCGATTATCGACATCGATAACCAAAATCGTTATATTCTCTACGACAAAAGCACCAATGGAGTCTTTATCGACGGAGAAAAAGTATCGGGTAGTGCCATTCTAACCAACGGTTGTACAGTGAGAATCGGCCCCTATAGTTTTAGGTTGCAGGGAGATGACTTAGTTTTATTAGATACGGGGGATAATATCCGTCTAGATGCCGAAAATATCGTCAGGATGGTGCGGGATAAAAAGAAACAACCTTTGATAATTCTCAATCATATCTCCTTACCGATCGAACCAAGTCAATTAGTGGCGATTGTTGGGGGAAGTGGTGCGGGAAAATCGACTTTCTTAAAGACTTTATTGGGAATTGAACCCACCACATCGGGAACTGTTTATCTGAATGGGGAAGAGCTGCGCCAGAATTTTAATATCTATCGCACCCAAATCGGTTATGTTCCCCAATACGATATCGTCCACAGGGATTTAACCGTGGGAGAAGTGTTATATTATGCTTCTAAATTAAGGCTACCTCCGGATCTTAATTGCCAAGAAGTGATCGAGAAAACCCTGCAGCAGGTGGAATTGTTAGAAAGAAGAAATACTTTAGTCAGAGACTTAAGCGGTGGTCAGTTAAAAAGGGTGAGTATTGCGGTAGAATTATTAGCCAATCCCAAATTATTCTTTCTAGATGAACCCACCTCGGGATTAGACCCCGGTTTAGATAAAAAGATGATGGAATTGCTGGCAAAATTGGCCAAAGAAGGCAGAACAATTCTCCTAGTTACCCATGCTACTAATAATATCAATCTCTGCGATCGATTAGTTTTTCTTGGTCAAGGGGGCAATTTATGTTATTTTGGTTCTCCGGGGGAGGCCTTAAATTTTTTCTCTTTACCTCAGGGGGATTTTGCCGATATTTATATTCATCTGGAAACTAGCGAAAAAGTTGAGCAAGAATGCCAACGTTTCCAACAATCCGACTACTACAAAAATAATATTGAAGCAAGAATCGGTAAAGTATTTCAGCAAAATAATAGTAAACCGCAACAGGTTCAACAATCTTTTTGGCTACAACTACAGGTTTTATGTCAACGCTATAGCCAATTAATTATCCGCGATCAGGTTAGTTTAATTTTATACCTATTAACCGCCCCGATTGGAATTTTCTTAATGGCCATGGTTTTAGGGGACGAAAATCCTTTATTTTTGGGGGATAATCCCAGTTTTGAGCAGGCTATCCAATCCGCACCTTTAGCCTTAAAAACTCTCTTTGTTTTTACCTGCGCGGAATTGTGGGTAGGTTTTGCCTGTTCCCTACAGGAAATTGTCAAAGAATCGCCAATTTATCAGCGAGAAAGATTAGTTAATCTGGGATTATTACCCTATTTATTCTCAAAAATTCTGGTTTTAGCAGCCGTAGCTTTTCTGCAAACAATTGTAATTACCTGCGTGATATTTTGGGGATTTACTGACCCGCAACCGGAATTAATGACCTGGTTAATTGGCTGTTTTATCACCACATTTTTAACTATATTTGCGGCGATTAATCTCGGTTTATTAATTTCTGCTGGCGTTAGTAATATCACCCAAGCAAATAGTGCCTTACCTTTAATTTTAATCCCTCAGATTATCTTTGCTGGCGTATTATTTAGCTTAGAAGGTCTGTGGAAATATCTATCATGGTTGATGATTAGTCGCTGGTCAATTGCTGCCTACGGTGTATTAGTAGAGGTGGAAACTATGATTGCAGAAGCGAAAGAACAAAATAGTTTTAATTTCCCTTTACCCTTTGAGGATGCCAATCAAGTTTATCAATTATCTATCAATAATTTGTTATTGAATTGGGGAGTTTTAATTCTTCATTCTCTTATTTATTTCCTCCTTACCTATTGGTTGCAAAAAAGAAAAGATATTTTGTGATCTAAATTATGAATTATGAATTATGAATTATGAATTATGAATGATAAGTAGGTAGGCGTTAAAAATTATCAGACACCCCCGTTATCAAGGGTAGGGTTGATTCATGAATCAACCCTACCTTATCAAGGGGGGATCAAGGGGGGATTAAAGGCAAAATCCCTAACCCTACTTAATTTAACTTCAGATCAAGAGCGATCGGACATTCCACTTTCGTTCCCCCTAAACCACAGTAACCGCCGGGGTTTTTAGCTAAATACTGCTGATGATAAACTTCAGCATAATAAAATTCAGGTGCGTCGAGAATTTCCGTGGTAATTTGACCATGGCCCGCTTTATGGAGAGCTTCTTGGTAGATTGATCGAGATTTTTCCGCTAATTGCTTTTGCAGGGGACTATAGGTATAGATACCCGATCGATACTGAGTTCCCGTATCATTACCCTGACGCATTCCTTGGGTGGGATTATGGCTTTCCCAGAAAACCTTTAACAGTTGTTCGTAGGAAATCACCCTGGGATCATAGACCACTAAGACCACTTCATTATGTCCGGTCATGCCGCTACACACTTCCTGATAGGTGGGATTGGGGGTGATACCAGCCGCATAACCTACGGCCGTGGTGTAAACACCTTCTAATTGCCAAAATTTCCGCTCTGCTCCCCAAAAACAGCCTAAACCAAACATTGCGGTTTCCATACCGGCGGGAAAGGGGGGCTGCAAAGGATGACCGTTAACGTAGTGGCCGCTAGGTACGGGCATTTTTTCCGATCGCCCGGGTAGTGCTTCCCTTGCTGTGGGCAAAGTTACTTTTTTTCCGAATCCGAATAACACCATAATTAAGAATTTGTCCAGAAAATTTTACCTTACTTTACATTGTCGCTTAATTTTGGGGATTTCAGTGATCAGATTTGAGTTTTCTGATTACTGTTCACTGAAAAAAGCTCCGTCGCTGCCGGTTCAAATTAACCGAAGTGAGGCATAAGAGTCAAAACTCCCAAGTCTAAATCTTTACTATCGATCGATTTTGCCTCGTAGAGGGCTAACATATCGTTTAATTGGGGATTACCGCAGGAGGAACCGGTTACGCCCATGGCAATAATCAAACCACAATAACCCTCGGTATTTTTGATGCGTTTTTGCCAATTGCGGCGAGCATTACGGTGGTCGGGATCATCTTGCTCGAATTCTCCAAACAGATAGAGATCACCGTTAGCCATTTTCAGAATCCCCAGATCATAACGGGTATCTTCTAAGGGATCTTCGCCGGGGTTAAAACCAATAGCCTCCAAACCGCCAGCTTGTTCGATTTTTTCGATCAGTTCCTTGGCTTTCGGTCGGGAGGTCTGGATCATGACCACGGGGAAACCCTCTCCTTTTGTCGGTACGGACTGGGGTTGATAATGGACTTTTGGACGACTGCGAATTTTATCTAATAATTGCCAGGGAACCATTCCCAGACTGAGATGTGCATTATCAGGGACTAGATTCTCCTTGAGTACGGATTCTTCCTCATCATCCTCATCATCCTCATCATCCTCATCATCGTCGTCGTCGTCGTCGTCCTCTAAGAGTTGCATAAATTCCGCACATAGATCGGGCATCGTGGCTACCGTCACCGCCACGGTTTCCCCTTTTGCTTGTTCGGGATCGATGGGAATGCGAAAACGACGCTGTAATTCTCCGATCGGTTCTTCGGATAAAGCGGATTGATTGCCTTTAAAAAAGCGCAACAGAGCTATTAAAGCTAAATATACCGTGATTGCTTCTTCTTCATCCAAGTAGGGGCGAATACCTTCGTAGGGATGCACGCTGCCGAAAACTGGATGGATTTGGGAGGGGGCAGCCGAGGCTAGATCGTAGTCATCCTCATCATCATCCTCATCATCATCGGCCAATTCGTAGCTTAAAAACCAGCAATCTTGGGAAAGAAAGGCCTTTTCTAATCTTTCCATCGATTTTTCTTCTAAAGCGGACTGCCGGAATTGTTTGAGGGATTCTAGGGAACGATAGAGAATGACTCCGTATTCCCGACCGAGCATTCCCATGACACAGGCGTAAAGATTCGGGAAATCGGAGCGATCGAGCTTAATTTGCAAAATATCGTAATCAGCTAAACAGGACCAGGGTTCAGCTTTCCAAATTTCGTGAGCGGTTTTCACTAAAGCGGACTGCCAAGCGGGGGGAATTGCCGGGGGGCGGTTATTTTGGAATTCCTCGAATCCGCGAAAGAGATCATCGATCAGGGGCAAACTGGGGACATAATCGATGGTGATATCGAGATCTTGCAGTACCCCGCGCAGAAAAAACTGTGTTTCTCGATCGCGGACGATAATTTTTTTCGGTCTGGCTGGCCGGGCGGGACTTTGCGGTGTTTCGATGGCGCGGATTAAGGTTCTGACCATGGCCTCTGGCCCGGTTTCGGGGGAAACTACTTCCATAGAGCGTACACAGCCCTCGCTACCATCCACCCAGATCACGCACTCGCCGCCGCTTTCTTGATTTGGTTCTAAGGTGGCCCGGGGCATTCTCTCGGATAAGGATAAAGCACGACGATCTCCTTCCCAAACACTGGGAATTTGGGGAATTTTTTTGAGGCGGCTTTGGGTTGTCCGGGGCAGAAGATTCATCGGGAAATTTAGGGGTAGCTGTGTTAGGATTTTAACCTTTTCTTTTCAAGGATTCCATAGAATTATTCTATCGATTTAGTCGATAACTTGATAAATAAACCGGAAACCTGACCAAGTTCCTAGATCAAAGGCGTATTCATCAATTACACTGCCAGAACTATCCATTTTCAAGCCTAAATCTAATTTTAGATCGCTCCAGAAAGCTCTGGCTATTTCTAGGGGGTTAGTCAGGGTGAGCAGTTGGGTGGCTTCTCCTTTGAGGCTTTGAGTGGCATTGAGAAGGGTCAAGGTTTTCGGGAAAGGATGGCGACTGAGGATCAGTATATTCTCTCTGATGCCCTTGGGTTGACTAATTTTCCAATGCCCTTGGCGGTCATTGGGGATGGTGGCCTTGGTTTTGGCCGCCACGACAAAGGGGGCTAATGGGCTAGAATTGCTGAAATTATCGGGGTTTTCTGAATGGGAACAGTATAAAAGCGGTTGGCGATCGCTGTTGAGGACAAGGATCAGCGCGTAGAGGGGTTGTTCTTCTTGATTCTCAATTTGATAGCGAATTTCCGTACCGACGGGCAGAATTAAGTCATTTTTAGCGGTATTAGTCCCCCTGCTACCCGCAATTTTTTGGGTTGGCACTGTGGAGATATAGGTTTGATCGAGGCTTTCCAGGGTGACAATAACGGCTAAACCGGAGGATTCTTGATTGATCAACAAGTGCCACAATTTGCAGGCCAGCAGGGTTTCTAGTTGGGATTGCAGTCGTTTAATCCCCGATTTAATTGCTTCGTTGGCCGCCCCTAAACTACCGATAATTAGGGAGCCATTGGGAGATAATAACTGATAATTGCCAGTTTCTTCGCCACCAACTCGACTTAAGAGACAATCTACCGTTTGTTCGCCAATATTAACCACGGCGGCCACATCGGGCAAACTGGCAAAGGTACTGGTGGCATCTACCCGTTCAATCCGGGTTAAGTTACTATCCAAACCGACGATTAAGCCGATTTGACTGGGAAAAACCCGCAATTTTTCCTCTAGAATCTGTCCTATTTCTAGGGAGGCGGTTGCTGATAATAACTGGGCTTTGGCTTTTAAACCCTGACGGGAGAGAATTTTTAGGCTGATTTCCTGCCCAGTCGCCTCAATAAAGCTCAAACAGGAGTTAATCCCGTAATTTTCTAGGATTTCTAAGGGCAGGCCGACCAGATTGACTTCTAGGGTGCGTTCATCAATAAGATTTGTAACAATTGCCGCTCCACCCCTTGACTTTTCTGGCTGTATATGATATGGCGGCGCAGAATTATTTTGATTACCGGTCAGGATTGCCGGTTGCTGTTGTTGACTGCTGTGACTAGCGACGAGATGACGGAGATGGGGAAAAGCGATCGCAATTGTCGGACTGGGGGAAACTTGCCAGAGATACTGAGTGAGATCATAGGTGAATAAGCCGGCATTGGGGCTATTACCGCTCAATTCCAGGGCGATTTGCTCTGGTTTAGCGGCAGCGAGAATAACGCCGTTACTAGGCTTATTTTTGAGGTTAAAACGGGTTTTAATATCGGCAGCGAAAGTTAATTCGGCGGGGTTAGGATCAGTAATGGTTCTAGAATAGGAACGAATGCGGAGATTACCGAGATAGGGCTGAGGTTGGGGGAGATGACTACTATCAAAAATCAAGCTAAACTTATCCGTAGCTAGACAGCGAGCCATCAGCAGGATATTTTCCTTAAGTAAAGCATTTTCTGCCCCATCAGCAGTAATAAAAACTTCTTTTCTGTCCCCAAGACTGCCATAACCACTAAAGTGAAAAATGACCACATCCCCCAACCTGGCTTGGGCGATCAGGTGTTCTAAAAAAGCCGATTTGATCGCTTCTCCACTGGCTTGTTGTCCCGTTAAAGTCACTATATCAGCATCCTGAAAGCCAAAACGATAACGGAGAAGGTCTTTTTGTAACTCCACATCGGTAAGACAGCCATGCAGCGGCGGAATATTCGCCCCATACTGGTCAATACCGACTAAAAGAGCCAATTTTCGGGGATTAGGGGCGGCGAGAGCGGCCAAATGACGGTTAAGGGTTCCTTGACTAATCGCCAAAGTCAGCAACCCCCAACCTGTCTGCTGGACAAATTCTCGCCTAGTTATCTTCATAACTCTCGCATGGCCCGGATTAATTCGGCAGCTACTTCTGGACGGGAGAATTCTGGAGGTGGTAATTCTCCTTTACGCAGCAGTTCCCGGACTTTCGTTCCCGAAAGGTGGATTCTTTCTTCCGGTAAACTGGGGCTAGTTTTGGTGGTTGCCATTCCCGAAGTGCGGGTACAGTAGAAAGCGTGTTCAAACTTCATCGGCACGATTCCCAATTCCCCCGGCTCGAACTCATCAAAGATATACTGAGCATCGTAGGTTCCGTAGTAGTCCCCGACTCCGGCATGGTCACGACCGACGATAAAATGGGTACAACCGTAGTTTTTACGGATAATAGCGTGGAAAATTGCTTCCCGGGGGCCAGCATAACGCATAGCTGAGGGGTTGATAGCTAGAATAACGCGATCTTGGGGAAAGTATTTATCCATCATGATCTCATAGCAACGCATCCGCACATCGGCTGGCACATCATCGCTTTTGGTAGCGCCGACAAGGGGATGCAAGAATAAACCATCTACCACTTCTAGGGCGCATTTTTGAATGTATTCGTGGGCCCGGTGGATGGGATTACGGGTTTGGAAACCGACAATCGTTTTCCAAGCTTTTTCGTGGAACATTTTGCGCGATTGCAGAGGATCGATCTGATATTTGGGAAACTGAGGATGAGGATCGCGCTGAAGTAACCATATTGGACCTGCGAGGTTAATTTCTCCCTGTTCGTAGAGGACTTTTACCCCGGGGTGTTTCTGGTCGTCGGTACGATAGACGTTAACTGCTTCGTGGGCCTTATTGTAACGGTATTTTTGGGTTAGTTCTAGGACTCCGACAAAGTTGCCTTCGCTGTCATCTAAACGAATCCAGTTGCCTTCTTTGAGGGGATCCGCCACTTCTTCGCTAACGGAAAGAGTCACGGGAATTGCCCAGGGTAAACCATTGATTAGACGCATATCATCGACGACTTTTTCGTAGTCGTCCTGTTCCATAAAGCCTTTGAGGGGACTGAAACCACCAATAGCAATCATAACTAAATCCGAGAGCGCTCGTTCATCTAAGGAAACTCGCGGTAGTTTTTCAGCTAGGGCCAGAAATTCGGCTTTTTCGGCAGCGGTAGCAATACGATTAATTAATTGCCCACCGTGGGGCGCGATTCCTTCGGTCAGTACAGTCATAAAAATTTCTTTACATTGTCACGGTTTATCCTATCAGAAGTTGGCTAACCCTTAATCAAGGGGTTGGGACTAGCGATGATTTTCCAGTCGGAACAGTTTACAATAAGATTTGTAAAGAATTATCAATAATTATGAGCGAAAAAGTTGTCCTGATTGTCGGTGCTACGGGGGGGATCGGTGCCACTTTAGCGCGTAAACTAGCTGTTAATGGTCATAAACTCGTATTAGTGGCCAGAAATGCCGATAATTTATCTAATTTAGCTGGTGAGTTGTCTTGTCCCTCGTTAATTGTACCGACGGATATCACTAATCCAACCCAGGTAGAAACTTTGATGGCAAAAATTGTCTCCCATTACGGCCGGTTGGATGTGTTGGTTAATGCGGCCGGAGCCGGTGTGATGAAACAATATAATAAAATCACGCCGGAAGATTTAGATAAAATGCTCGACCTCAATCTGAAGGGGAGTTTTTATACCTGTCAGGCTGCCGCTAATGTGATGAAGGAAAATAAGGCCGGTCATATCTGTAATGTGGTGGGAATTTTAGGTAAGCATTCTATGGCTATGGCTGCCGCTTATTGTGCTTCTAAATACGGGGTGGTCGGTTTTAGTAAATGTTTGGCCGATGAGTTAAAACGCTATGGTATTAAAATGACTTTATTCTATTTTGGTGGTGTCGATACTCCTTTTTGGGATCAGGTGAGCTTAAAAGTTGATCGCAATAAAATGTTAACCGCTCAAACTGCCGCCGATGCTATCTATTTTGCCATGAATGCTGAACCCCAAGCTGTCCCCATGGAAATTAATATTCAACCCGATAGTCATCTCTTTTTTTAGTCATCAGCTTTTTCAGTTATCAGTTATCAGTTATCAGTGAATAGCATTAAGTGGCAAGTTCGGAGTTTTATTTTCACTGTTTACTGCTCACTGAAAAACACCCTTTTTTTGACTTTATCTATGTTTGTTGATCATATTCATTTTTATGTAGAATCGGCCAAAAAATGGCGGGATTGGTTTGTGGGGGTGATGGATTTTCAGGCGATCGCAAGTTTAGTTAATCTCCACACACACACGGAAATAGTCGGCAATGGCATCCAAAAAGATAAAACTAAACAGATTATTTTTATCTTATCTTCTCCCTTAAATTCCCTTAGTCCCGTGGCGGAATTTTTAAGTAAATATCCTGAAGGGGTGGCGGACGTAGCTTTTCAAGTGGAGGATTTAGACAGTTTAGCTAGGAAAATTAAACAGGACATTTTTATTGAGGAAACTGTTTTAGCTAGGGGTAAGATAAAAAGCTGTCAAATCTCTAGCATTGCTGATCTCAAACATACGTTAATTGAAAGACAGGGAATCACGCCAATTTTAGCCGATCCTAATCTGATTCAATACGATAGTAGGGAACAATATAATCAGGATATTCTGGCAATTGATCATTTAGTTTTAAATGTTTTTCAAGGGAATTTAGAGTTAACAGCCAATTGGTATGAGGAAAATTTAGGCTTTAAAAAAAGGCAAGCTTTTACTATTAAAACGGACCGTTCTGGTCTTTATTCTCAGGTGCTTGTTTACCCCGAAACTGAATTAAAATTACCGATTAATGAACCAGATAGTAACAGTTCTCAAATTCAAGAATTTTTAGATATTAATCAAAAATCTGGCATTCAACACATTGCTTTAAAAACAGAAAACATTGTAAACTTAACTCAAAAATTAAAAGAAAAAAAGGTAGAGTTTTTATCAGTTCCAGACAGTTATTATCAACAAATTAACTATCAAAAAAAAGATTTTAATATTGCTGATTGGGAATGGTCAGAAATAAAAAAAAGGGAAATTCTCATCGATTTTGAACAAAATAGTTATTCCCTCCCGGAAAAGCCGACTTTACTGCAAATTTTCACTAAACCAATTTTTTCCCAGCCGACTTTCTTTTTTGAATTAATCGAGCGCCGTCATGCCGCTAGAGGTTTTGGAGAAGGCAACTTCCAGGCCCTATTTGAAGCGATCGAACGGGAGCAAATACAGCGAGGAACTTTAGATTAAAGTCAGGAAAGCGAGCATTTTTCCCATGAGACTAAGTAGGTAGGTGTTAAAAGTTTTCAGGCACCCCCCTTATCAAGGGGGGCAGGGGGGATCCCCCCGCCTATCGGTACCCCCCTTATCAAGGGGGGCAGGGGGGATCGAACCTAAAATCCATTTTTAATTTAATTATAACCAGCTACTTATCAACGATAACGTAATTCAATCACATCTTTTTTGATCGTGACATCATAGGAACCAAAAAAGGTTTGTCCCAAGAGTCCTAACCCTTTCATTTGGGGAGAAATATTAACAATCTGATTATATAAAGTCATCTCGCCAGCTTTAACAAAATTAATGCGACCAAGATAACCAGTAACGACACCGCCGGCGGTATTATTGATTACTTTCCTTTCCCGTTTGACTTTCATCGCTTTCGCCATGGCATCGGTGAGGACGATGCCACTAGCACCTGTATCAAAAAGCATTTCATAGGAGTGACGGTGATTAAAAACTACCATCACCGTGGGAATGCCTTTAACCCGGCGTTGAATCGGTAGCTGATAAACTTGCGGGGAATTTTTCCTATTTCTAGATGAACTGCCACAGAGACGACTAAGATCTATGTGTTGTCCATCTGCTCTTTGGAGAAAGCATAGTAGAAAACATTCTGGTAGAAAGCATTGCGATTGAGCGAGAGTCGTGGGGGTGAAGGGAAATAACAGCAGGGTGCTGGACAAAGCGATCGCAGAAAGAGACCTATTCATGGGTTTAACATCGAGAAGACCGACTCAGGAAAAAAACGCTTCTAGCTCTATAATTCCCCAAAAATGCGGGAAAATAAGAGGGTTTAACCCGGAGGCCAGTCCATTGGGCGATCGCCCAAAAGATGGACATGAAGATGATCGACGGTTTGACCTCCATGTTCCCCATTATTGATCACTACTCGATAACCTTGACTTAATTTAGCTTCGGCGGCCACCTTTTTAACAGTTAGTAACAAATGTCCCAATAAATCTTGATCGCTGTCGCTGGCTTCCTCTAGTTTCGGAATCGGTTTTTTGGGGATAATGAGGATATGGGTGGGTGCTTGGGGATTAACATCTCGAAAAGCGAGAACCAGATCATCTTCATAGACGATCGAGGCGGGAATTTCTTTCCGGATAATTTTGCTAAAAATAGTCTCGCTCATAGACAAATTGCTTTTTTTTTCAACTATACCATTAAGCTCTCAGCTTTTCTGGCTAGTTTATACCGAGAAATAGGCTGATTTTCAGGGTAAATTCCCAGATAAAATCATTTTTATGCGGAAAACTAGCCTAACATCCTGTTTCATTTTCCTAAGAACTCACTTTATTTTTACTTGAGCCAAAATGTTAGCAAGGGTTTGGAGTGCGGCAATTATCGGCATCGATGCCATTAAAATCGGGGTAGAGGTGGATGTATCGGGAGGATTACCCGGAATTGCCGTGGTGGGTTTACCCGATACCGCCGTGCAGGAGTCGAAAGAAAGGGTAAAAGCTTCCCTAAAAAATGCCGGATTTGCTTTTCCCATCCGCAAAATTGTCATCAATTTAAGTCCTGCCGATATCCGCAAAGAGGGTCCAATTTATGATTTACCGATTAGTATCGGCATTTTAGGAGCCTCCGAACAGGTAGAAGCCGATTTATTGGGGGATTTTCTCTTTTTAGGTGAATTATCCCTCGATGGTAGTTTGCGTCCCGTGGCGGGGGTTTTACCCATTGCTGCCGCTGCCGAAAAAATGGGGATTAAGGGTTTAGTGGTTCCCGCCGATAATGCCAAAGAAGCGGCCGTGGTCAAAGGCGTACAAGTGTATGGGTTTCGTCATCTATCGGAAGTGGTAAATTTCTTAAATGAACCCGATCGCTATTCACCGATGACTTTTAACGCTGCCGAGGAATTTGGGCGATCGCGAGTAAATCTCCCCGATCTCAAGGATGTCAAAGGCCAAGCAATTGGCCGGCGGGCCCTGGAAATTGCCGCAGCTGGAGGTCATAACCTAATTTTTGTCGGGCCACCGGGCAGCGGTAAAACCATGTTAGCGCGACGTTTACCCGGTATTCTGCCCCAGCTTACCTTTGCCGAATCCCTAGAAGTCTCCCAGATTCATTCCGTCGCTGGATTACTGAAAGATCGAGGTTCTCTGGTGCGCGAGCGTCCTTTTCGCAGTCCCCATCACTCCGCTTCTGGAGCGGCGCTGGTGGGAGGTGGCACTTATCCCCGACCGGGAGAAATCTCCCTTTCTCACCGTGGTATTTTATTTTTGGACGAATTAACGGAATTTAAGCGCAGTGTCTTGGAATATCTCCGACAACCCCTAGAGGATGGTTATGTGAGCATTTCTCGCACTCGTCTTTCCGTCGCTTTTCCGGCCCGTTTTACCCTGGTGGCGAGTACCAATCCCTGTCCCTGTGGTTATTACGGCGATTCAGTGCAACCCTGCAGCTGTTCCCCGCGACAACGGGAACAATATTGGGCGAAATTATCGGGGCCGCTTTTAGACCGTATTGACCTACAAGTGACGGTAAATCGCCTGAAACCGGAAGAAATGACCCAAGAGAGTCGGGGAGAAGCTTCTGAGCAGGTGCGGCAACGGGTAGAAGGGGCCCGACAAAAGGCCAGCGATCGCTTTCAAAATACGGGGATTCGCTCTAATGCGGAGATGAATTCCGAGCATTTGCGGCGTTTTTGCGCTCTGGATGATAGCAGTCGCCATATTTTAGAAGGGGCAATCCGAAAATTGGGTTTATCGGCCCGAGCAATGGATCGCATTCTCAAAGTTGCCCGCACCATTGCCGATTTAGGAGATAGTGAAATGCTGAAAAGTTCCCACGTTGCCGAAGCAATTCAGTATCGCACTCTCGATCGTTTAAGTTAGGGTTTGCGGCAAAAAGTTTGTTGCTGGGGTTAGGAGTCGGTCGTCAGGATTCAGGAGGCAGGAGACAGCTTTTTTCTTCCCACTTCCCACTTCCCACTTCCCACTTTCAAGTCAGAATAACAGAATGACCTCCCACACAGCAAAAGCGATTAAGTAGGTAGGCGTTAAAAATTATCAGACACCCCCGTTATCAAGGGTAGGGTTGATTCATGAATCAACCCTACCTTATCAAGGGGGGATCAAGGGGGGATTAAAGGCAAAATCATCGATTTTATCCGATCGCTCGATCTCTTGTTCGAGATAGTCTTGATCGGTAGAATAACTAATATCAGCATCTGTAATCACTTTTTGGTCAGCGAATTGACGAGAGTAGGCCAGTTTTTGCTCTAATTCAGGATTATTTTGGGCTAATAGATCTGCTCTTTTTTCTCGCTGTTGATTGCGTTGATTAACCCGCTCATTTCTCCACTGTAAAAAGAAATAACGACCGAGAGGAATCCCCAAAAAAGCAGCGGCATAACTCAGGAGAAACCCGTAGATTCCTGTGACTATCGACCCCAGAGAACCGCTCAAATCGACACTATCACTCTTGAGCAAATATCCTAAAACTAAAGCGAGGATAAAGTTAACCACCCCTAAACCTAAAGCTAAGATAATTTGACCGCTATCTGCTTCGCTAAACTTCCAGCGTTTTTCCCTTAGATAGGGTGACAATGCTTGTACTTTTCTCTCTTTGGTTGTCACCTGTAGATCGGGAAAATAATAGATAATATCGCCTCGATCGGACACTTGCGGCAACCCATTAAAACGAGTTAAAACTGGGAGTATATAATCTTCTGTCTCCTCCTGACTGGGGTTAATACTATCGAGATAGGGGGCAATTTGTGGAGCGATAATCGAGCCACGATTATTTTGAATTACTTTACCGATAGTTTGCCAGCGTCTCTCCTCTAAATTAAAATTAGGATCGCCATCGCCAAAAAGAAAAGAAAAAACTGACTCGAGAAAATTCATCTTACTAGGGGGTTTTTCTGCCTTAACTTCCCTATCTCTTTTTTCGTAGTAGTTATTACCAAAATCGGGATAAAAAATCCAGAAAAAGTCCGTGGGAAAGAAGTTAATATTAATGTTGTTATTTCCCGAATTGTTATCCGAGTCACTATCTTTAAACATTAAGCCGATCAGGATTGCCAGAATAGCCAGCAAGAGGATTAAAATCGAAATAATTAAAACAATGCCAAAGGAAATGCGAATAACATAAAAAACTACTTTCCAGATTTTACTGGCGAAAGCTTTTAACTGCAATTGCCAATATTTATTCAGAAGAATTGAGCGAAAATTTTCAGGGAAAAGATAGATAATCTCCCCCGTATCTGCTACCTGTAAATGTCCCCCCGCTTCCGCAGCTAAAGCTAATAATCCCTGTTGTGCAGCGTTAATCTCTAAACCCGATTTTGCCGCCACATCACCCACCGTAACCCGATAGCCTAATTTTTCGATCGATTGTAATAGAGACTCTTGGGGATTCATAGAAAATACTGTTCCTGTCGATTATCCTATTTTCTAGTGTAGTTTTGATTTTGTCTTTTTGGCAGCGGATATCTTGATTGACGGGTGCGGCATTTTGGACTCGATCGAGAAAATATCGTTATAATTGTTCCAATAGTCGCAAAAAGCAGGGCTAAACTGTATAAATAGTTACTTTATAAGCAATTATCAGAGGTGAGCATGAATGCGTCGGAACAGGCAAAAGGATTAGAATTAACGGCGAAGATCGCCACACTCGTCAACCTGTTTAAACAACAATTCCCCGATGCAAAGGCAGATCTGAAACCTTGGCGCAACGATCCCCACACAAGGGAGTTAACGGATCCCGACTCGATCGATATCGCTTTCCATTTTCCAGGCTGGAGTCCCAGAATTCAAGGGCGCAGTATTCTGGTACAAATTCGTTTTCATCTCGATAGCGAGGATCAGCATCAGCGTTTGATTGGCTTAGAAATGCAGGCTTTTAACCATCAAGGAACCGCTTGGCGACTATCTACGGTGGAAAATTGGCAATTAGTCGGCAATTATCAACCTTCTCCTAAGGTAGCTGATAAGTTAAAATATTTCAGCCGGCAGGTGTTTGAAGTTTTTAAAAATGAGCATCGATAAGGCTCTTTCGGCACTCTCGGCAAAAGATCGTTATTCGATCAAGATTAAATCGGTCATAATGAGAAGCTATAGGACTAAATTAATTCTTGAAAGTCCTTCGCTTGAGCGGAAATTTTTAACATTTTTTCTGGTTGATCGTGAATCTCACTTTTTTGAGAAGGTTTACGGCTGCTCGTGGTTGTTTTAGAGATACTGATATTTTTAATACTAACAAAGCGATATTGATAGTCCTGAAGAAAATCGGGTTGATTCCAAAATAAGCGTCCGATTTCACGACAATAGGAGACAAAGCATTTGGCTCCTTTTAATTGTTTAATTATCGATGAATTATCATCTCTGCTTTTCTTCATTTCCAGACAAAGGATAACTTTTTCAGAAGTGGTATTAGCGATAATTATAAAATCTGCACGCTTACACTCACCTTTATTACCAGTAAAAATTTTGCGGACATCAAAAAACTCATCTAGATTGATCACAATAACCTCATCGGGTTTCGGCATTCCATTAACCACAAACGAATAGTTATCTTGAGTTTCTGTCAGTTTCAGTAAATAAATATCTCGTTTGTACTCTTTTTGATATTCCAAATCTACTATCGCACAATCCTTAATCATTTCTTTGAGCATAGCAATATCAGACATTACTCCTCACCCCAAATAATAGCCGCTTGAATGCGATTCATCTTTTCGATAGTAGTATCAAAACTACGCGCTTCGATACCCATTTCTGGATCAATTTTAGCGGGAGTTAAAGTGTTAAATTTGGTCTTTCTTTTTTTTCCTTTTAACATCTCTAAAGCTTGTTCAGCAATATAGACTTTAACTTGATCGGCCGATAATAATTCCTCTTGTCTATAGCCTTCTTCTGCGGCAATTTGTTTCAGGTGTGGTTGATCATGGTTGAGCATAATTAATGTGTTTATTTCTTTGATAATATAATCACTGTGAGTAGTGATAAAAACTTTAATACCAATGTTAATCAGTCGAGCGAAAAGTTTAGCGATACGGCGTTGATTTTCTGGATGGAGATGTAATTCAGGTTCATCTACCATTAACAAATCTCCGATGCGAGCTTCGTGTCTTAAATAAAAGCCAATGTCTAAAAGAGAACGTACAGCACTAGAACTTTCATCCATCGATAGTCTAAGTTTTTTTCCTTTAGGAATGTAATAAAGTTCATCATTGCTAGTAATCATATATTGACCACCAATAATATCGGCAAAATCTTCTAAAATACTGGGATGATTTTCGGCAATAAAGCTAGTTTTTTTGACAATTGTTTCTATTTGTCTAGTAAAATCTACATTTTTTTTGACTGGTAGCGCATAATCCTGAGAAACATTAAATAACAGTTCTCTAGGATTAAAATTGCTATTTTTACTAATTTCTTCCAGTAAACGATTACGAGCAAAATTTAACTCTTTGCGAAAAATTGCCGCTCCTGTTCTTTCTGCACTGGCAATAAATGGCCTGGGAAAAAACTGAGAGAAAATTATATCTTGGATGCTGTCGTAAATGATATCCTCAAGAAAATGCACTGGCAGATTTATTTTTTCTGTTTCTGTTAATAATGTGATGGATAAATAAGGGTCATTTTCAGGTTTGCTAATCGAGATAATTTCCCATGTTGCTGTACTAATTTTCCTTTCATACTTATTTTGAAATTGAATATTGTCAAAATTTAATTCTATCTGAAAATTAACATTTTTAAACCTCTCCTCGTTGGCAGCAAAAACTTCAGGTATTTGTTGAACATATCTTTGACAACCTGTAGTAAGAATACTTTCACACTGTTGAACATACTCCTGTAGATCGAGACTAATTACACCATCAGAAAGTAGTTGATTAATTTTTTCTTTGAGTCCAAATGTTGGCCAAGTTAATAGTCTTCGCCAAGTGTATAAAAAACCGAATAAAGCGTAGGTAGCATAAGTTTTACCTGTATTATTACCACCACAGATAATTGTGAAGTCGCCTAGACTGAATTCTGCCTGTTTTAAAATGCCAAGATTTTTAATTTTAACTTTCATGTTTGTCTTTCGGTTTAATATTCACGATTATAGATAATTGTGGGTAATTTGATCAAGTCCCAAACTATACATTCAACTTTGGTTATCAAGGTTACTTACAAAAATTATAACCTTTCTAAGGCTTTTCTCTCTTTTTCAGTCACTTCTCGCCATTGACCGGGTTGTAATCCTGTTAAGCATAATTTATTGTTTTTGTCAATAGTAATGGCTGTTCTAATTAATCTTAAAGTGGGATAACCAACGGCAGCCGTCATCCTTCTTACCTGACGATTTCTTCCCTCAGTTAAGGTAATTTCTAACCAAGCGGTGGGAACAGATTTTCGATAACGAATCGGTGGCTCTCTGGGGGGTAAATCTGGTTCAAAATCTAGTAAATTAACTATTGCTGGTCGAGTGCGATAATCCTGAATAGGAAGACCTTGACGCAATTTTTCTAAAGCGTTTAGGTCTGGAATTCTTTCGACTTGTACCCAATAGGTGCGCGGATGAGCAAATTGACGATGACCTAAACGATGCTGTAATTGACCGTTATCTGTGAGTAATAATAATCCCTCGCTGTCCCTATCTAAACGACCGACTGAATAGATATTGGGGATAGGAATATAATCTTTTAGAGTCGAACGCCCATTTTCATCAGTAAACTGACATAATACCTCGTAGGGTTTATAAAAAAGGATATATTTATTCAAAGTAAAAAGTAGTCAGGAGATAGGAGTCAGGAGATAGGAGTCAGGATTACAGTAAACAGTGAAAAGAAAGCTCGGAACTTGCCACTTAATACTGTTCACCGAAAACTAAAATCTGATTACTGATTACTGATAACTGATTACTGATTACTGATTTAATCCCGTTGATGGGAGAATTGATAAGCACCGACAATCGAGAGAAGAATAGCGACGATTAATAAAATGGGGATAGCGAACCAAGGAAATTGATTTATATCGTAGGCTGCGGATCTTAATCCCAGACTAGCATAGGTGAGGGGCAAGGAATAAACAATAATTTTTAATGGCCAGGGTAAGGTTTGGGGATCGAAAAAAGTTGCTCCTAAAAAAGACATCGGCACGATTAAAAAGTTATTATACAGACCGACACTTTCGAGGGATGTAACTCGCAATCCGACAATTGCCCCTAAACCGGCAAAGACGGCACAATTTAAGATTAAAACTAATAAAAAGAGGGGATTGAGAAAACTGACAAATTTTCCTGTAAATAAGATAGCAACGAGAATCACTGATGCAGAAGTCATTACACCGCGCAAAATTCCCGCGAAAACTTTGCCTAAAAATAATGAGAGGGGATGGACGGGAAGTAATAATAATTCCTCGAAGGTTTTACTAAATAAGCGATCGCCACATATCGAAAAGGTGGTTCCCCCGAAACTGATCGCCATTGAGGACAGGGCCACCATTCCGGGTAAAATAAATTCTAGATAAGAATCGCCGAGCGAGGGTTTCATCGAGCGATCGAGGGCGCTTCCCAACCCCAACCCGAAACCGATAATATAGATTAGGGGAGAAACTAAACCTGTGGCGGCGATCTGAAGGACTCTCGCGCGTAAATCTAGCCATTCTCCCCAAAATACGGTTAAAGTGTCTGTTAATATCGTCTGAGCTTGAGCTAGTTTCACTGGTATTTTGGTTAATTAGTAAATACACTTTTAATAATAATTAATAATTGTCCCCTTTTTCAAGGGCGAGCTTTTCGCACCAGAAAAATAATCATCGTCTAAGGATAGGCAAGAGGCAAGAGTAAAGGGATTGGGGGAGATTCAGCTAATCTAAGGATCGGCAAGAGACAAGAGGCAAGAGTAAAGGGATTGGGAGAGATTCAGCTAATTTAAGGATAGGCGGTTAAAATCCGTTTTAGCTTACTTAAGTAGCTGGTTATAATTAAATTAAAAATCGATTTTAGGTTCGATCCCCCCTGCCCCCCTTGATAAGGGGGGTGCCGATAGGCGGGGGGATCCCCCTTGATAAGGGGGGTGCCGATAGGCGGGGGGATCCCCCTTAATAAGGGGGGCATCTGATAATTTTTAACGCCTACTTACTTATGATAAAATGCCTTCAAAGACAGGTAAGGGAAAACTTGTAATTATTCACTCAATAAAATAACTGATAGCCGAGATGAAACCCTGTTACTGCATTAATCCCGATTGTTCTCAACCAGACCATCCGAGTAATAATAACTCGAATACTCGTTACTGTCAAAGTTGCGGCTCTGAGTTGTTGTTAAATGGTAAATATAGGGTAAGTCGGTTATTGAGTGATACGACCGGTTTTGGCGTTGTTTATGAGGCTTTTGAAGGTTTTACAGCCAAAATCCTCAAGGTATTACAAGAAAAATGGAATAATGAACCGAAGGCAGTGGAATTATTTAAACGGGAATATGACGTTTTATTAGAGTTGAGTCGTCAAAATGTCACCGGTGTTCCTCGCGCAGATGCCTATTTTCAATATTCCACAAGGGAGGGGAAAATATTACACTGTTTAGTTATGGAAAAAGTGGAGGGGATTAATTTAGAACAGTGGCTAAAGCAGTATGATAAGTTAAGTCAAAAACGAGCCTTAAAATGGCTGAGAGAAATTACTTTAATTCTCGATAAAATTCATCAACAGAATTGGCTGCATCGAGATATTAAACCCCCTAATATCATGCTGCGGAATAGTGGCGAGTTGGTGTTAATTGATTTTGGCACAGCAAGGGAAGAAACCCAAACCTATCATCAAAAGGTAAAAGGTCAACAGGTGACAGGTATTACCTCAGCCGGATATACACCCAATGAACAACAACATGGCCAAGCAGTGATTCAATCAGATTTTCATGCTTTAGGACGAACTTTTGTGCATTTATTAACCGGAAAACATCCCTTAGAAATTTATGATGCGGTTAATGATGTTTTATCTTGGCGAGAAGAAACGGAAAATATTCACCCGTTATTGTTGGATTTTATTGATGAGTTGATGGGAAGATTACCCAAGAATAGACCGGCTAATACTAGGGTTATTTTACAGCGTTTGGATGAGATTGAACGGCAATTAAAGTTACCTCCTATAAATCCTAATAGGCCATCTCCACCAGCAGCAAATCCGCAGCCTGTTGTAACTCAAAAACAACCGCCAGTTATTCCTAAGATTAATCCTTCTCCGCCAGTTTCACCTGTAGCTGTACCAAAAAAAACACCAGCACAACTGGTTAAAAATAATAATCTGAGAAATGGATTAATAGCTCTTGGTGGAGTTTTGTTATTAGGAGTAGGAATAACGCAAGGTTATGGTTATTTTAAATATTTAGAGTTTCCTGCTAGTCCTCAATTATTAATATCTGATTTATCTAGTCTTCGCTTCTTAGATAAAAGCCTTACTGGTCATTCTAGCTGGGTTGATTCAGTAATATATAGTCCCGATGGTCGCTATTTAGCTAGTGGTAGTTGGGACAAAACTATCAAAGTTTGGGATGTAGTAACGGGAACAGAATTGCGTACCCTTACTGGTCATTCTGACAGGGTTAGGTCAGTAGTATATAGTCCCGATGGCCGCTATTTAGCTAGTGGTAGTTGGGACAAAACTATCAAAGTTTGGGATGTAGTAACGGGAACAGAATTGCGTACTCTTGCTGGTTATTCTGGCTGGGTTTGGTCAGTAGCATATAGTCCCGATGGCCGCTATTTAGCTAGTGGGAATGGTGACAAAACTATCAAAATTTGGGAGGTAGCAACGGGAAAAGAACTGCCTACCTTTACTGGTCATTCTAGTGTGGTTTTGTCAGTGGTATATAGTCCCGATGGCCGCTATTTAGCTAGTGGTAGTTCTGACAAAACTATCAAAATTTGGGAGGTAGCAACGGGAAAAGAATTGCCTACCCTTACTGGTCATTCTCGCGAGGTTATGTCAGTAGTATATAGTCCCGATGGCCGCTATTTAGCTAGTGGGAGTCAGGACAAAACTATCAAAATTTGGGAGGTAGCAACGGGAAACGAATTGCGTACCCTTACCGGTCATTCTGAGACAGTTTTCTCAGTAGCATATAGTCCCGATGGCCGCTATTTAGCTAGTGGGAGTGGTGACAAAACTATCAAAATTTGGCGGGTGGGACAGTAAACTTGTGTTTGGGGTGACAGCAATAACTTTTGTCTATCAAAAATGAGCGACGCTTGCGGGAAACTGCACCGATGTCTTTAAAAATATTGGGTTTTGGCTCAAATTATTGAATCGAGCAGTTTTCTCCTAAATATTAAAGCGCTCAACTCAACCAAAAAGCTAGAGGGGATCGTATCTACATCAACAAACTATAATCTACATTAAAGAAATGTCCTAATAATTTCGCCTGTTCTTGGGTAATTGACCCTTTTCCTTCAATTAAACTAGAGGCAATTTTGTCAGAGCCAAGGATTCTGGCTATGTCTTTCTTATTAACGCCTTGCTGTTCCATCAAAAACAATAACATAGAATGAGGTGTGGTTGATTCCTGTAGATAAAAGCTTTTTTCAAAATTCCCAATTAAAAAAATTAGAAGCTCATAAAGTTCATCTTCTTCGGGAGTTCGCTGCTGACGGTGCATTAATTCTTCCACAATAGCCAAAGCTTTTTCATTTTCTGCCTCTGTTTTAATAACTTTAGGTAAATGGCGAGCTAGTAATTCTTTGTATTTTTCTGGATTAAAAGTAAGGGTCATTTTTCCATTGCTCCTTATCGTATTCAGCGTGAGTTAAAACATACTTGATATAAATTAGCCGCTTCTGATAATCGATACTGGTTATGAGACGATAACTATTCCCTTTAATGTTAAAAACAGTAAAGTTACCAACTGCTTCTGCTTTAGGAAATACTGTTTGAACCTCAACTAAATTATACCAAATCGCTTGACTGGCAATTTTGTACCAATTCTCTAAAGCTATTCGGGAATCAGCGTGTTTATTCGTAAATTCTCGTAGTCTTCGATAGCTGATGACGTGCATTTATAAAAACAAACATAAATTATCTCTGGGGGTGATTCGCTGCCAAAGTTGTTTTTCCATCGGTAATTCAGTTGCCTGTAATCGTCCAATCTTCTGCTCTTACACCGGCAATTTGCCCAAAATCTTAGAGATTTCTCGTCAGCAGGATAGCCGGATTAACCATTGAGATAGCAGCAATCTTCAAATCCATCGAACCCAAACGAGGGTAAGTTACCCGAAGTTCTTGAAAAACTTGACCTGCCTTTTCATCAAAGCCGACAATGGGAATCGTGCGATAATTAGCGAGGTGCTTTTCTAGCCTTCGATAGGCAACAACTTGGGTTTCAATCGAACTGGTCTTGGCTATGTAACTGAGCCATCCCCGCATTTGTTCTTCGTAGGTGATAATTGTGGTGGCAACTTCGCTGCTCGTAATAGCAGCCAGTTTTTTCAGCAATTGTTGTGCCGGTTGTCCCCCGCGATCGAGAATAGTAATATGATCGGTGTCAAGGAGATACATTTCAGGGTTCGGATGCTTCCTCGGCTAAAGGTTTTAGAGACTGGCGGTACTCTTGACCAAACTGCATTGCCTCTTCGTAAGCTGGATCATCAGCAAAAGTGCCGACAATTTTTTCCCACCAGGGAGTTTCGCTGACAGTAGGTAGCAAACGCTTAAGCAGTGCTACTTCAGCTTCTAAAGCTGCTAGTCTTATCTCTAGATCAGTGCTTAACATGGTTGACATATCCTCCTATTCTGCTCTTGCTCAAAGGTTAGCTTTAAAACAAAATTTGTTTCAACGCCAGAAGCCATACGATGAACTGATGAAACCATACACAGCACTCCGGGTAAAATTATTGATGAACGATGATTGAGTTGCGACTCATTTCTATTAGGGAATGTTGAGTAAAAAGTGCTTTTATTTGAGGTAAATTATTCTGAAATAATGCTTCTAATTCAACATTCGTAATATTACCCGTAGTCACTAGCAGAAGCTTATAAGGTTCTTGACTAATCAAAAATGAATCGAGAAAATCTGTGTCTTTGGTAATAACAATACGATTTTGTTGAATTGAAAGAGCGTTAATTTCTGCATCTGTCGTGGCATTTTGTTGGGGTAAATCTTTAGTATGAATTGTACCATGACCAGCAGCTTGCAAAAAACGGGCTAAACGAACTGGCAATTGGGCATCGACTAAAAAGTTCATGGTGCAATTTGGTAGATGCTTTTTACCTGAGTTAATCGAGTGGCAAACAATAACGCCGCTAGAATATCCTCCCGTTCCAAATCATCGTAGTCGGCTAAAATATCTTCGATACTCATGCCAGAACTAAGTAATTCTAGGATAAATTCAACAGGATAACGCAATCCTCGAAGGCAAGGTTTGCCATGACAGATATTTAAATCGAGGGTGATTCGCTGCCAAAGTTGGTTTTCCATAGGTAATTCAGTTGCTTGTAATCGTCCAATCTTCTCTCCGCCTACTTCTACTATGCACAATTCTGTCTTTAAGTCAAGTTACTTTACAAAACTTTAAGCAATTTCTTGACAAAATTTAACCTTTTTTCTCATTTTTGAACCCTCGCAAATTAATTATGCAAGAGGTTTAATCTACTATACACAACTAGGGATACTACGAGAACTAACACTGTCATTGATGACCAACTCATGGCTGATGCTCTTAAAGCTACTGGACTCTCCTATTCTTTGTGTGATAAATTTAACTTCTATAGTAGTGATCGATCTTTGTGTCCTTTGTGTCTCTGTGGTTCGTTCCCCTCACTATTTATTGCCGGCAGTCTTCATTAACTATCTAGACCAAAAAAAACCAGTCTTCCCTAATTTTTCGGGAAAACTGGACAAGCTAATCTTGAGATTTTAACCGACGTTAGCGGTTTGTTTTTGGCTAAAAAATGCCGCTAAAACCTGTTGGGCAATCTGGGGACTGGTTAAACCCAAATCAGCGAAGGATTCCTCTGGTTTTGCGTGGTCCACTAATTTATCGGGAACCCCGAAACGCTTGACCGGAACTAGAATATTAGCATCCTGTAAAGCTTCCAAAACCGCAGAACCAAAACCACCCATCAAACAACCTTCTTCCAAAGTCACCACTTTACCAAGACGTTGGGCAAGGGGAAAGATAAGTTCTGTATCAAGGGGCTTGACAAAACGAGCATTAACCACTGTGGCTTCGATGCCGTGTTCGCTGAGGATTTCGGCCACCTGTAGGGAAGTGTTGACCATAGTGCCGTATCCTAACAGGAGAATATCATCGCCACTGCGGAGAATTTCGCCCTTACCGATGGGTAAAGCTTCCCAACCCTCTTCCATCAGGGGAACCCCTAAACCGTTGCCCCGGGGATAACGCATGGCAATGGGGCCGCTGGTATGATTAATCCCCGTTACCACCATTCTTTGCAGTTCCGCCTCATCTTTGGGGGCCATAATGGTCATATTGGGGATACAACGCAGGTAGGCGATATCGTACATCCCTTGGTGAGTCGGTCCATCGGCCCCGACAATACCGGCCCGGTCCATGCAGAAGAAAACCGGTAGATTTTGAATGCAGATATCATGAATAATCTGATCAAAAGCCCGCTGCAGGAAAGTAGAGTAAATAGTGACAACCGGGCGCATTCCTTCGCAAGCAAGACCACCAGCGAGAGTAACAGCGTGTTGTTCGGCAATTCCCACATCGATGTACTGTTTCGGTAGTTTTGCCTGAAATTTATCTAATCCCGTCCCGGTGGCCATAGCGGCGGTGATACCGATAATGCGCGGGTCATTTTCCGCCAATTTAGTGAGAGTATGCCCGAAAACTTTAGAATAAGCCGGAGGTTTCGGTTTACTGGAGGGAATCGGTTTACCCGTGGCTAAATTAAAGGGATTTTGGGCATGATAACCCACTTGATCTTTTTCGGCCCATTCGTAGCCTTTGCCTTTCACGGTGGCAACGTGGACGAAAACCGGTCCGTGGACCTTATGGGCCTGTTTAAAAGTGGCGATTAATTCGGGAATATTATGACCATCAATCGGGCCAAAATATTTAAAGCCCAATTCTTCGATGACTGCGCCAACTTTGGGAACTGCTAACCGTTTCATTCCTTCTTTGACTCGTTCCATTTCCGGAGTGAGGGAGTCACCGAAGAAGGGTAGATTTTTAAATTGTTCTTCGAGATTATCGGCGATAAACTGGACGGGTTCGCTCAGACGAACTTTATTGAGATAGCGGGAAATTGCCCCGACGTTGGGGGAAATGGACATCTCGTTATCGTTGAGGATAACCATGATGTTGGTGTTCGGTAAATGTCCAGCATGGTTAATCGCTTCTAGGGCCATACCCCCGGTTAAAGCGCCGTCCCCGATGATCGATACTACCTTGAAATCTTCCCCCTTGGCATCCCGGGCTAAAGCCATTCCTAACCCCGCAGAAATGCTCGTAGAGGCGTGTCCAGCCCCAAAATGGTCAAATTTGCTCTCGCAACGTTTTAGATAGCCCGCAACGCCGTTTTTTTGGCGCAGGGTGTGAAAATCGTTATAGCGACCGGTGAGGAGTTTGTGCGGATAAGCTTGGTGTCCCACGTCCCAAAGGACTTTATCTCGATCGAGATCGAGGGTTTGGTAAAGGGCGATCGTTAGTTCTACGACTCCTAACCCCGGTCCCAAATGTCCACCGGTAGCGGCGATCGTCTGGAGGTGTTTTTCGCGAATCTGACGGGCAATATCTTCTAATTGACGGAGTGATAAACCATGTAACTGGTTGGGATGAGTAATTTCACTTAGGTGCATATCGGCTTCTTTTTCAAAGTAGTTTATCCCTATACCAACTGTATAGGATTTTCAGCCTGAGATGAGGGAAAATCTAGGCTAGGGTCTGCTGAAAAAGTTTCTCGTGGGGGCAGGGTGTGGGGTGTGGGGTGTGGGGTGTAGGGTTTTACCGATTTTCAGGACGTTCGGCGAAGACTTCGGCGTGAGCTTTTGTCGAACGCTCAGTCGAACGCTCAGTCGAGTGGACGGTAAGGCTTCGACGGTGAGATCAGCCGAACCGCTTGTCGAACCGCCAAGGTCAATTACCTAATTTTCAGGGAAAAAGTCCCAGAATTTTCCCCCCGATCACTCCCATATCCGGTACTTTTTGATTTCCAAAAGGTCTAAAAGTTTTACCCAACAAGGTTTTCAGATTTATTCAGCCAACCCTAGGCTAGTCTGGCCGCCGTGCGTAAAATTTGGCCGGCTAACATGGCAGCCCCAAAACCATTATCGATATTAACCACACCCACACCGACCGCGCAGGAATTGAGCATAGTTAACAAAGGAGCAATACCGCCGAAACTGGTTCCGTAACCGATACTGGTGGGAACGGCGATCACCGGGCGATCGACTAATCCCGCTACCACACTTGGTAAGGCTCCTTCCATTCCCGCAACAACAATTAACACATCGGCGGCATCCAATAGATGGCGATGATTCAAGAGGCGATGAATTCCCGCTACTCCCACATCCCAAAGACGCTGCACGGAAAAACCGCATAATTGAGCAGTAACCGCCGCCTCCTCCGCTACGGGAATATCGGCAGTTCCCGCCGTTAGGATGGAAATTATCCCTTTTGGGGGATTTTCTGGGGCAGCTGCGGCAATGGCACAGATGCGGGCTAAGGGATAATAAACTAAGTCCGTTACCTGTTCCTGTAGCTGGGCTGCTATCTCTGCTTCAATGCGGGTGGCCATAACCACGGGACTATTTTGACGCAAAACATCGATAATTTGGGCGATTTGAGCCGTAGTTTTACCCGGCCCCCAGATAACCTCCGGAAATCCCGTTCTTAATTGACGATGATGGTCAATCTTAGCGAAGTCTTCCACCGGTTCAAAGGCCAGATGTTTAAGTTTATCTAAGGCTGTCTCCGGGTTAATTTCTCCCCTGGCAACGGCGGTCAGCAGCGATCGCAAATCGGCAGCATGGAACATGGTCAGTTATCAATGGGAAGTGGGGTGCGGGAATTATGAATTATGAATTATGAATTATGAATTATGAAGTAGGGAGGTGGGGGAGTGGGAATTATGAATTATGAATTATGAATTATGAAGTGGGGAGGTGGGGAGGATAAATAAAAATAATCTCCTGTCTCCTGTCTCGGAGTCTCCTGTCTCGGAGTCTCCTGTCTGGGAGTCTCCTGTCCCACTGATATTAGGAGGCCATGGTGGCTGCCGGACGGCGGCGGCGATAAGTACGATTGTTCGCTGGTTCCGTTGCCGCCGCTTGCAAGAGGAAAATCACTAGAGGTTGACTCTTTAACTCCCGTTTGATTAAACGTTGCAAAGTCGTCTCGATTTCGGCCCGCAAACCGGCCCAATCCGGGGACCCCGTGGCGGTTTTAAATTCACCGATGCGATCGCTTAAACAGCGTTCGATCGCCCGAATAATTAACTGATTCAGCAGCGGGATTTCCACTTTTGTCACCACACCGCGCAAATTAATCTCTGGAGGTGCGCTTAATTGTCCCTCCCCGTTAACGAAGGCCGCGATCGTAATCACACCATCTTCGGCTAATTGTTGTCTTTCCTGCATAATGTGTTCGTGGACCACACCCGCTTGATCAACTAACTCGATTCCCGAAGGCACTGGTGTGCCAAGTCCAATGCGATCGCCAGTTAACTCGATCGTGTCACCATTTTTGACAATTACCATATTTTCGGCGGGAATACCCATACTTTGGGCCATCTGAGCGTGTTTGACCAGCATTCGGTGTTCTCCATGCACTGGCACAAAAAACTTCGGCCGGGTCAAAGATAGCATCAATTTATGGTCTTCTTGGGAACCATGGCCGGAAACGTGAATTCCCTTATCGCGTCCGTAAACTACGTTAGCACCCTGCATCATCAGGCGATCAATTGTATTGACCACAGCGATGGTATTACCCGGAATCGGATTAGCGGAAAAGACAATCGTATCTCCCTGACGCACGCGAATATGAGGATGTTCACCCTTAGAAATCCGCGTCATGGCCGCTAAAGTTTCCCCCTGGGAGCCTGTGGTTAAAATAACGATTTTTTCATCGGCTAAATTGCGGGTCGCTTTCAAGGGTTCAAATAGATCGTCGGGACATTTTATATACCCCAAATTACGCGCATGAGCGATGACATTTAACATCGATCGACCCACTACCACCACTTTCCGGTTAAATTTCTGGGCCAATTTCAACACCAGATTAATCCGATGCACCGAGGAAGCAAAGGTAGTGATCATAATCCGTCCCGTTGCTTGGTTAAAAACCCGCTCTAAACCGGGATAAACGGAAGCTTCCGAGGGAGTATAACCGGGTACTTCCGCGTTAGTGGAATCACTCAATAAACATAGCACCCCTTTTTCGCCATGTTCGGCAATTTTTTGCAGATCAAAGAATTCGCCATCCACGGGAGTATGGTCAATTTTAAAATCTCCCGTGTGAATAACTACCCCTAAAGGAGTGTGAATTGCTACACAAAAACTATCGGCGATCGAGTGGGTATTGCGGATATATTCCACCATGAAAGATTTACCTAAACGCACCATTTGCCGGGGAGCAACGGTTTCTAATTTAGTACGATTTGCCAATCCTGCTTCTTCCAATTTATCCCGCAATAAAGCCATCGCTAGACGCGGACCGTAGATAATTGGCACATCAAATTGTTTGAGATGGTAGGGAATGCCACCGATATGATCTTCGTGACCGTGGGTGACGATCATACCCTTAATTTTATGGCGATTTTCTCTTAGATAAGTCATATCGGGAAGCACTACATTGACCCCGTGCATATCATCGGAAGGAAAAGCTAAACCTGCATCCAAGAGAATAATCTCATCATCGTATTCAAAAACACAGGTGTTTTTGCCGATTTCGTGTAATCCTCCTAGGGGAATGATCTTTAGTTTTGCTTGGGTTTTATCTTGACTCATTAGGTATCCTTTGATGGTAAGTTATGTTGATTTTTCAGGTGGGTTTTCTAGACAGGAAATCTCAAAAAATGAATAGTCAGAATAAGTATGACTAGGGGAATAACACCTAGCTAAATTCACTTATATCAATACTTTCTCGCCGTTCTAAACTATATTTCTTTTCTTCTAGTTAAGCTATTAATATTATAACCTACTTTCTCGAAAAAATCCTAGTTTAGTTAGCCAAATTTTCTAGTATTTTTCTAGATTAAAGCCAATTCTTGCATAATTTTTGCTAATCCTTCTTCTAGTTCGGGACTTAAGGAACATAAAGGAGATCGCAATCCCCCCACCTCCCAACCGACTAGATTTAAGGCCGCTTTAATTGGAATTGGATTAGTGGCACAGAATAAACCTTTAAACAGGGGAAATAATTTCAAGTTAATCTCGATCGCTTTGGCCGCATCTCCGGTTAATAAAGCTTGAATCATCCCTTGGATTTCTTCTCCCACTAGATGACTAGCAACACTGACCACCCCCACCGCACCACAGGTCATCAGGGGTAAGGTGAGAAAATCATCGCCGGAATAAATAGCGAAATTTTCAGGGGTATGACAGTAAATCTTACAGGTTTGTTCTAAATTACCACTAGCTTCTTTTACCGCCACAATATTATCAACTGCTGCCAGTTTAATAATCGTTTCCGGGGTCATATTTTGACCCGTCCGACCAGGGATATTATAAAGCATCACCGGCAGATCGGGACAAGCTTTGGCAATGGTCAGAAAATGCTCGTATAAACCCTCTTGGGGTGGTTTATTGTAGTAGGGAACCACTTGTAAAGAACCATCTAAACCCAGTTTAGCAGCCTGTTGGGTCGCTTCGATCGCTTCGGAAGTGGAATTAGAACCCGTCCCCGCGATCACTTTTCCCCGACCATTAACCGCTTTTTTGACAATACTAAATAGTTCGTATTCTTCCTGCCAACTTAGGGTGGGTGATTCTCCCGTCGTCCCACAGACCACTATACCATCGCTACCGTGAGTAACTAGATAATCGGCCAATTTTTCCACCAGGGCATAATTAACTTGACCCTCGACGGTGAAGGGAGTCACCATCGCCGTAATTACTCGTCCAAAATAGGTTGTTTCACTCATTGATCAGTTATCAATTATCAGTTATCAGTTATCAGTTATCAGTTATCAGTTATCAGTTATCAGTTATCAGTTATCAGTTATCAGTTATCAGTTATCAGTTATCAGTTATCAGTTATCAGTTATCAGTTAGTTATCAGCTTCTGAAGGCAAGAGGCAAAAGAAAGAATCTGACAATCCTCCTAAGTAGGGAGGCACAATTAATTATTTGTAGGATGGGTTAGGGTAGGACTATTTAATTGATTATTATTCATTCTTAATCCTCCTGACTACTGACTACTGGCTCCTAACCCCAACAACAATTTTTGATTTTTACCAGAGGTCTAGTTATCATCGCCTTGGTCTAGCTGATGGCCGATAGCTTAGTTATCAAACTGTTGCTAATCTTGAACCGACGAGATTTTTCTTGACTAAAAGTTCGGCAATTTGTACGGCATTTAAAGCCGCACCCTTGCGAATTTGATCGCCGCATAGCCACAATTCTAGACCGTTAGGATGGGAGATATCTTGACGAATGCGTCCCACTAATACTTCATCGCGACCGGTAGCATCAATTGGCATGGGAAAATAATTAGCGTCCCAATCTTCCACTAATTTTACCCCAGGAGCAGACTCAAGAATTTCTCTGGCCTTCACCACAGAAAAAGGCCGACTAAATTCCAGGTTAACCGATTCCGAATGGGCCCGCAGCACGGGAACCCTCACACAGGTGGCGCTAACCCGCAGCTCTGGACAAGCAAAAATCTTGCGGGTTTCGTTGACCATTTTCATTTCTTCCTCGCAGTACCCCTGACCATTAATCGGGGTATTGTGGGGAAAAAGATTAAAAGCGAGGGGATAGGGGAAGGAATTAGTGGGAGGTTGCCGATTATCAAGAATTGCTTGCGCTTGCTGTTTTACCTCCTCCATGGCTCGCGCTCCAGCACCACTAGCAGACTGATAAGTAGAAACTACTACTCGCTCGATCGCCTGTACTTGGTGGAGAGGCCAGATCGCCACTCCTAAAAGAATTGTCGTACAGTTGGGATTAGCGATAATGCCCCGGTGATTGTCCACACTGTCGGGATTGATTTCTGGGACAACCAGAGGCACTTCGGGATTCATGCGAAAAGCACTGGAGTTATCGATAATCGTCGCACCCGACTCGACAATAGTTTTCGCCCAAGCTTTCGAGGTGGCCCCCCCCGCAGAAGCGAGAACGATATCCACGTCCTGAAAAGAGCGCTCGTTTACCGCTTCGATTAGGAGACTTTCGCCCCGAAAATTGAGGGTTTTTCCAGCAGAACGCTCGGAAGCCAGTAATTTTAGACTAGCGAGAGGGAATTGACGACTAGCTAATAACTCTAGTAATTCCGTTCCCACGGCCCCGGTGGCCCCTAAAATAGCGACCCGTACTTTTTGACTCAAATTGTGTAACCTCCTGACGAGTTGGGTGATGATAATGATCCGAAGAAATCGTTACAGTAAAAAATCTTTTTTGTCCACCGAGTTATTCTAAAACTTGGATTGATCGGCTTTTGATCAGCAAAATTTTCTGATTGGGCTTAACTGCCCCAAGGACGTAATAAATTAAATATACCCCATTGACCGCTAAAATAAAAAGATTGTGAGAGCTTGGGGAACAACTGCAGCTATTCCCCTAGAATATCATGAGCGGGACGGATTCACCGCAGGCGTAAACACCGCTCACCCTATTATAAACGTTCCTTGTCGTAAGAGCTAGAAAAATCAATGAAAGTTATTCAGGAAAAGCTTCCTGCCAGTCAGATAGGTTTAGAAATTGAAATTCCCGCCGAAACCACGAAAAACACCCACGAGCAAGTGGTCAAGAATTTAGCGAAGTCGGCCAATATACCCGGTTTTCGCCCCGGTAAGGTTCCCCGTCAGATTCTTCTGCAAAGATTGGGAACTAAAGCGGTAAAAGCGGCGGTAATTGAGGAATTAATTGAAAATTGCCTCGAATCTGCCCTAAAACAGGAGGGGATCGAGTCCCTGGGCAATCCCCAGCTATTGTCTAAGTTTGAGGATTTGATCGCTGCCTATGAACCGGGTAAAGCTTTGACTTTTTCAGTTTCCGTGGATGTGGCCCCGACAATTGTTCTCGGAGATTACGAAAATCTGAGCGTTACTGCCGAAGAAACCGTTTATGATCCCGAATCCGTGGAAAATTGGTTTAAAGAGCGTCAAGAACAGTTAGCGACATTGGTTCCTGTGGAAGATCGCGGGGCGCAGCTGGGAGATGTGGCGATCGTTGATTATCGGGGAAAATCCGCCGAAACTGGCGAAGATATCCCAGATATTGACGGCGAAGATCTGCGGGTGGATATGGAACCAGGACGCTTTATCGAGGGGATGGTGGAAGGAATTATCGGCATGAAACCGGAAGAAGTCAAAGAGATGACTTTAACTTTCCCAGAAGATTATCCCAAAGAAGATGTGGCAGCAAAAGCGGTAATCTTTACCATTACGATGAAAGAGTTAAAAGCGAAGGAATTACCAGAGCTTGACGACGATTTTGCCCAAGAAGTCAGCGATCAGGAAACAATCGCCGAATTAAGAGCAAGTTTAGAGAAACGCTTCCAAGAACAAGCGGAGAAGGAAACCAAAGACAGCATTTATGAGGCTTTAACCAAGGAATTAGTCAAGGGTGCGACTTTAGATTTACCGGAGACGCTGATCGAGAAGGAAGTGACGCATATTTTGACCCAAAGCTTCATGCAGTTCCAACAAATGGGGCTAGATGTCAACCAGTTGTTTACAAAAGATAATATTCCCAAAATGCGGGAAAGAGCCCGTCCCGATGCGCTCGAAAGTCTGAAACAGACTCTGGTGGTGCAGGAATTGGCTAAAGTCGCGGGCATTGAAGTCAGTCCCGAAGCAGTAGCCGAAAAAATCGCTAAAATCATGGCGCAATTGTCCGATCGCGACCTAGATATGCAGCGTCTGGAACAGGTGATCACCGAAGAAATCCTGGCGGAAAACACCCTGGAATGGCTGAAAGAAAAAGCTACTATCACCCTCGTCCCCAAAGGTTCCCTAGAGGAAGAAACAAGCGAGGAGGAGGAAACGGAAGAAACCTTCCCATTCACCGAAGTGGAAGTATTGGCAGCCGAGGAAGAATAACCCTTGGCTATCTTGAAGTCGTCAGCCTTTTAGCCGTCAGTTATCAGCCATCAGCTTTTTTCTCCCGATATCCCTGTTCACTGATGGCTGATAACTGATCACTGATCACTGATAACTGATAACTGATTGCTGCCAACCGGGGGAAACTTAGGGCATAATAGATGGACAGAAGTGCTAAAGATGCTTAACATTTGCCAGTAAAAGCTCCACAGCCAAGCAAAACCCCTAAGATTGTGATAGCGGAACCGAAAAAATTATGCTCGAATCGAGATCACCTGACTACCCAATTACCAGTAACTGTCGCCCTGCTATCTACGCCAACACGGGGAGAAACTCCTTAGCTAACGTTTTACCCGTGGTAATCGAACAGTCTGGCATGGGTGAACGGGCTTTTGATATCTATTCTCGACTCTTGCGCGAGAGAATTGTCTTTCTGGGAACCCCCGTCGATGATCAGGTCGCTGATTCGATCGTCGCCCAACTCCTCTACTTGGAGGCAGAGGATCCCGAAAAGGATATCCAACTTTATATCAACTCCCCCGGTGGTTCCGTTTATGCCGGACTAGCTATCTACGACACCATGCAACAAATTCGCCCCGACGTGGCGACAATTTGTTTCGGTTTAGCCGCTAGTATGGGAGCATTCCTGCTTTGTGGTGGCGCGGCAGGTAAACGGATGTCCCTACCCAGTAGCCGGATCATGATTCACCAACCCCTCGGCGGCGCCCAAGGTCAGGCCAGCGATATCGCCATCCAGGCCAAAGAGATCCTCTATATTAAACAGAGACTCAATACCATGCTGGCTCATCACACCGGTCAACCCTACGATCGCATCGCCAACGACACCGAACGGGACTTTTTCATGTCGGCCGTCGAAGCTAAAGAATATGGGTTAATCGATCTGGTGATTTCCCGTCCCGAACTGCCCGATCCTACCGTTCCCGTTACTTCCCTGTAAATAATAAACTATGTCTAAATACGACTCCCACCTCAAGTGTTCATTTTGCGGCAAATCCCAGGAACAAGTGCGAAAATTAATCGCCGGGCCGGGGGTCTATATTTGTGACGAGTGTGTGGAACTGTGTAACGAAATTCTCGATGAGGAATTGATGGAACCGCCTAGTCCGGTCGCCCCAGTGGAGGAACGTCCCAACAAACGGCGATCGGGCCAAAACAAAACTACTTGGGAACAAATTCCCAAACCAAGAGAGATTAAAAAATACCTCGATGACTACGTTATTGGTCAAAATGAGGCGAAAAAAGTGCTTTCTGTGGCCGTTTATAACCATTACAAACGCCTCAAAGATATCCAAACCCAAAAAGCCAGTGGCGGTAGTCCAGAAGATAGCATCGAACTGCAAAAATCCAATATTCTGTTAATCGGTCCCACAGGATCGGGAAAAACCCTTCTAGCTCAAACTCTGGCCAAAATCCTCGATGTACCTTTTGCCGTCGCCGATGCCACCACGTTAACCGAGGCCGGTTATGTGGGGGAAGATGTGGAAAATATTCTCTTGCGTCTGTTACAAGTGGCAGATTTAGACGTGGAAGAAGCGCAGCGAGGCATTATCTACATCGATGAAATCGATAAAATTGCCCGCAAGAGCGAAAATACCTCGATTACCCGGGATGTGTCCGGAGAAGGGGTACAGCAAGCTTTACTGAAAATGTTAGAGGGAACGATCGCCAATGTTCCCCCCCAAGGCGGCCGCAAACACCCCTATCAGGATTGTATTCAGATTGACACCAGCAATATCCTGTTTATCTGCGGTGGGGCGTTTGTCGGTTTAGATAAGGTGATCGATCAGCGTCTCGGTAAAAAATCCATGGGCTTTATTCAACCGGGAGATGGCCAAGCTAGTAAGGATAAGGTAGCGGCAGGGTTATTAAAACAAATGACTCCCGATGATTTAGTCAAATTTGGCATGATTCCAGAGTTTGTCGGTCGGATTCCCGTCCTAGCGGCGCTTTCACCCCTGGATGAGGAAGCTTTAATCGCTATCCTGACGCAACCCCGCAACGCTTTGGTGAAACAGTATCAAAAACTGTTGAAGATGGACAATGTACAGTTAGAGTTTAAATCTGATGCCGTCCTAGCGATCGCCCAAGAGGCCTATCGTCGCAAAACCGGGGCCCGGGCCCTACGGGGTATTGTCGAGGAATTAATGCTCGATGTCATGTACGAATTGCCCTCGCGCAAAGACGTGAAACGCTGTTTAATCACCCGCGAAATGGTGGAAAAACGTTCCACGGCAGAGCTATTGGTTCATCCTTCCTCTATACCCAGTCAAGAATCCGCTTAAGGGGAAAAATCGAGGTTAACCATGCTGAACACCGTTCCCGCGATCATCAAAGAAGGCAAGATCGAACTCCTCGAATCCGTGCCGATTCCAGAGGGTACTAGGGTTTTAGTCACCCTCATCCCGGAGGAGACAAACTCGGATTTCTGGCAAAAAGTCAGCGAAACTGCACTGGCTAAGATTTGGGATAATCTGGAAGACGACATCTATCATGAAAACTCAAATAATCGATAAAACAATCACTGTTCGCGGTGTTCCTCACTATTACGAGTGGATTCGACAGTCGGAATCTGCCCAAAAAAAGCCGGTGATGGTGTTTATTCATGGTTGGGGAGGATCGGGACGCTATTGGCGATCAACGGCTGCGGCAATTTGCGATCGCTTTGATTGTTTATTGTACGATATGCGGGGTTTTGGTCGGTCTAAATTGCCGGAAAAATCCCCCGATCTTTCCTACGATTTAGAAGAATATGCCCTTGATTTGGCCTTGTTTTTAGATAGTTTGGAAATTGAAAAAGTCTATCTCAATAGTCACTCTATGGGGGCATCGGTGGCGACTTTTTTTATTACTATGTACCCCGAAAGAGTGGTGAAAGCAGTTTTAACCTGTAATGGCATTTTTGAGTATAATAAAGCGGCTTTTGCTGCCTTCCATAAATTCGGTAAGTATGTGGTACAGTTTCGTTATGATTGGTTTTTAAAAGTACCTTTTGCCGATCAATTATTTATGGCGAGATTTTTGCATCGATCGATCCCAAAATCAGAAAGAATTGCTTTTTTAGAAGATTTTTTAGCGGCAGATTATGAGGCAGCCCTAGGCACAATTTATACATCTGTGAGTAAAAAAGCAGTGGAAATTATGCCTGGTAAATTTGCTGAGATTTAGGGTTTGCTAGGGGAAATGAGTTTCTATGATGTGACTGACAAGTATATTCAGGATAAAGAGTTACGCCGTCAGGATGGATATTTGGGGGTACAGCGTCGCCAGGATTTAAAACCAGAAATATCTGCTGCTGTGTTTGCTACGAAACCTCCTCAGTTGCTTAAACCTATTGTGAAAGCTAAAGGGATAAGCTTGATTTTAGTGGAGGAAATTATACAGCCAGAGTTAAATGATCAGTTACGCTATCAAATTTGGTCAGAGTTGTTTGGCGAGTGGGTTATCAATCAAATTGAGTCAGTCTCAGGTGTCACCAGTTTGAGATGAATAGCACTAACACGAATATCATCCAGTCAGGTCAACCTAACTGGATGATAGAGAGATTTTAGTAAAAACTGGGCTAGTTTCTTAACAAGAACCTGGAGTTTTTCTAATTCCAGCAAATACTGACAGAGCGAATTCTGGTTCTTCTGTTTTCCCAACAAATACTGATAGAACCACCGCCACCTAATGTACCAAGCGTTTCCGACCCGGTCAAGTCAGTAAGGTAACTCTCAGAATCGGAGAACAAGTCTGCACCAGCAGGGCGTAACTCAGAAATAGTAATATTAGCCATTTTGTTTCCTCTTGGAATAAGTTCTACTTTGAGGTAATCAGATTTATGTTTTTCCTTTCCCTATGACTGTTATTATTGCCTAACTCTCCAACAATGACAATAGGTTAAGCAACTTTAAAATTAATATAAATGACACAATTATGTCTCAATTTTACCGACTAAACACCGTAACTTCATCTAGATTATGACCGCAAACGCCCAGAATCTCGTATCAACGAGGTTGGTTTTTCAAGACATAAATAACCCAATTATGTCTTTTTTATATCTCTCTGCCCAGGGTTCGGGTGGTGGCAGAGCAAAAAAATAGCCCCATGACCTAATGAGGCTAAAATCTACCGACGGGCCAATCACTCTTTGATTCCCAGATAGGCGACTAATATCAGCCTGCCAACTCTAATCCCTGATAAACATCCTCAGAATCAGCATTCAAATAAGGACGCTGCCAATCAATCCCCAACCCAGAAAACTGCTCAGAAATAGCAGTAATCCGACCCGCCGCAGAATTGTCCTCCTGTTGCCAAGCCATCAACAACCCATTGGCTATAATCTGACAGCGATTCATCCCAAAACTCTCCTCACTGCCAAACTTTTTGTCTGGTTCTTCCGCCAACCCCAAACCCGGTGCTAACTCCAGAGTAAACAAAGGTATTTCTGGCTTAAAAACAGACTGATTTTCTTGATAAACATGAGCCACCACCTGCCTGACCAACTCATAATCTGTTTTGCCAAAATAAAGCACCCCAGCATCATATCGTTGATAATCAACTGGATTATATAAAGCCTTAAAACTAAAAGGAATCCCCCTCTGATTTAACCTTTCAGTCAACCCAGTCATCACAGCCACCGCGCCTTCAGGAGTAACATTAAAATAGAGCCGCACCATAGCTTCCTCTCTCTGTAAACCGGCATTACCCACCGCCATATAAAAGCCATTTTGTACAAAATTCTTAGGCATCAAAATTGACACAACAGCACCCACTGCCGCCGCTTGCTCAGACTCTTGAAGATGCTTTTCCCGTTGGATATGCAGTCGCAAACCGCCCTTAGTCACAGCCAAACTGCCATCGGTTTCCTCTCTCAAAATTGACCAACCCGAATCAAAATATCCCTCCCCCTTGTTCGCTTCTTCCAACTGTAAATAAAAGTCCATAGCTACGCCAGCAAAACTATTATTCTCCAAATCTAATTGCTGACCCTTATTCTCAGAACCTAATGCTTGCGATGCTTGCATCGACCCATTATAATAAATACCATAAAGAAAACTCCTCAACTGTAAACTCATATATTTATCCTGTATTTCCTTCGGTAAAGCCTGAATCCGAGACAACATCTCAGCAGGCATTTCCCAGGGTTGATAGTTAGGATGACGAATCGAAAAATCAGCGGAAATTTCGAGATTTTCAACAATATCTAACAAAGCTTCCTTTAACCGACCTCTAACCTCAGGGGCTAAATGATGGAATTGAGAATTAAGTAATGACATAATTTTTCAAGATACTCAACGATATTAAACTTGGCCAACAACAGAAGAATTTATCTGATTTAAGTGAGTAGCAGTAGCCCCAAAAATCGTAGGCATTGATGATTCAGGACGACATAACAAAGCCTTGGCTACCTGAAGCATAGCAATTCCGGTATTATTAAAGATTTTTTGATACTGAACCATTGCCAAAATTGCAATAATTAAAGAAAAACCGGCCAACTGGACTACTTGCTTTAAGAAATCAGGACGATATTCTAAGATTTCTGGGAAAGTTTCTAAATAAGCTAAAGTTAACCCACCGATAGATGGCTGCAGCAATTCTAGGGGAGTAGTGGCTAGTCGCAGAGACTCTTCAATACTGAGAGAATTACTAATCACCAAGCTACCCAACCAAATTTGTAGATAACTAGCGATTGCCATTCCCAAATCAAATGCTGGATCTCCCCAATCAGACCTTTCCCAATCAATCAACCGGATCGCATTTCCATTAATATCTTCCCAGTTTCGATTCAGAAGAATATTATTCAGCTTGATGTCATTGTGAGTCAGACAAATAGGAGAAATAGTTTCACTGGCTCGATGAACTGCTTCTCCTAAGCTATCATATCGTTGATAAAGTGCAAAAAATTTCAATCCATCCATCGGAGCCATACCAAAAATTTCAGGACCGATCCTTTCCAAACTCTCTAATAATAGCGGAGATACTTTCGGTTTTCCAGCAAACTCTTCTTTGACAAAAAATTCCCGATAAATACTCTGATTCCAGGTATCACGGTGAATTGTCGCCAAACAACTGCCGATTTGAGTAGCAACCTGAGCCGGAAAGAGATTCTCTTTAGAATAAAACTCTGCCAAATCCTGATAATTATCCAGATAAGTAGAAACTAAAATTGAGTTATCAGCATCGTGGAGCAGTAATTCTGGCAGAAAACTACGCCAATAGTCAATTTCAGGAAAGTTCTCTAGAAATTTGGGGATTCGCCATTCCCCAAAAAACTCGCCCACCGTTTCCTTTTCTAAATTAATAAATTGTTCTTGTTTAACCAGTAACTTTCGACCCTCTGGTAAAGTCACTAATAAGTTAAAATTTTTAGCCTGAATCTGCTCTACTCCCGGATTTTCTAGGCAGCGATCACAGATTTTTTGGTCGATTAAATAGTCATAAACATTTTGAGAACTTAACACAAATTTCATAATTACAATTATTCTCAAATATCGCTGATTTGTTTTTATTGATTTTAATTATAATTGATGATAGCCTTATTGCCAAGCTATTCATCTGCATTAAAAAAACATAATTAACACAATTATGTCTAAACTTCAACTAATCGCGCCAGTCAACCTACCTGTTAGATTGGTTTAGGGCTAATTGCGATCGCTCCATAGACAAAGAAACCGGGTTTCTCCACAGGGACAAGGCGGCTTTTGCTGCCTTCCATCAATTCGGTAAGTATGTGGTACGGTTTCGTTATGATTGATTTTTAAAAGTACCTTTTGCCGATCGATTATTTATGGCGAGATTTTTGCATCGATCGATCCCAAAATCAGAAAAAATTGCTTTTTTAGAAGATTTTTTAGCGGCAGATTATGAGGCAGCCCTAGGCACAATTTATACATCTGTGAGTAAAAAAGCAGTGGAAATTATGCCTGGTAAATTTGCTGAGATCTACTTATCTACAAAAATTGCAAGATTTTTTAGAAATTAATTAGGGCTGGCTGAATAAAGCTAAAAACCTTGTTGGGTAAGACTTTTAGACTTTTTGTCAATCAAAAAGTACCATATCTGGGAGTGATCGGGGGGAAAATTCAGGGACTTTTTCCCTAAAAATTAGGTAATTGACCAGATGAAAATCTGTAAAAACCTACACCCCACACCCCACACCCCACACCCTGTCCCCACCAACAAACTTTTTGCCGCAAACCCTAATTAGAATGCCAAAAGGTCAGGAAAAACGCCCCCAGGCCACACCAATCAGGATAGTAACCCCGAAAAAGAGACGATACCAGACAAAAACCCAGGTACTCTGTTTTTTGAGATAATCTAATAACCAGGCGATCGAAAGATAGGAAAATATCGCCGAGGAAATTACCCCAATAGCCAGGGGAATTAATTCACTGGTGTTAATCTGGTCGAGAACTCCTTTAAATTCCACTAAACCGGCTAAAGTTATCGCCGGAATGCCTAACAGAAAGGAAAATCGCGCCGCTACGGCCCTTTCTAAACCCATGAATAACCCGGCAGTTAAGGTGGACCCAGAACGAGATACCCCCGGTATTAGGGCTAAAGCTTGGGCTAATCCCATTAAAACCCCGTCTTTTTGTCGCAAAGTCTCAAAACTGCGTTTATGTTTCCCGATTTTTTCGGCCGTACCTAAGAGTAAAGCCATGACTATGGAGGCACAGGCGATCGCTGTCATGCTTCTCAGGGGGGAGTTATCTAAATCGGGAATGAAAAGTTTCATTAACAAACCGAAGAAAACGATCGGAATTGTGCCTAGGATAATCCCCACGGCTAAACGAAAATCCTGGGAACGATAATCGGAACTAGCCACCGCTTTCACCATTCCCGTGGATATTTGCCTTAAATCCTGCCAAAAATAGGACAATACCGCCGCAATACTGCCCAATTGAATCACTGCTGTATAGGTGACACCAGGATCTCCCCAACCCAAAAAGACGGGAATCGCTTTTAAATGAGCGGTACTGCTAATCGGCAAAAATTCCGTCACTCCCTGCACAAATCCCAAAAAAATCGCCTGTAACCAGTTAATTTTTGCCAGAGGTATGGTGCTAGTGGTTGATTGGGCAATGACGGCGGGTGTAATCGCCAAAATCACCGTTATTATCGCTAGTCCTAGCCATTTATAGCTTTTTTTCAGGAAGGAAAACATCATTTTTCAGTAAAAAAAGGGGTTGGGTGTGGGGAGAAGTGGGAATTATGAATTATGAATTATGAATTGGGAGGTGGGGAAGTGGGGAGAAGGGAGACAGGAGACAGTATACAGGAGACAGAAGTAACTGATAACAACGGACGAATCTAAAACCTTATTTGTTCAGCTAAAAGCTTTGATGTACTTAGTTTCTAATCTTCTTTTTAGGTGGGAGAATTGCCAGATTCCTTCTTGGAGACTCTTGCCTGTTGCCTGTTGCCTCCTGTCTCCTATCTCCTGATTTAAGCATAAATACTTGTTGACAACTCGTAGTCGTTATGATTACACTTAATTTATACAAACTCGAAATGAGTACGACTTAGCAATTAGGAGTTGACGATTATGCTACCAAACCGAGAAGGGCAGAGAGTTCCCGATGTCACCTTTCCCGTGCGTCAAAATAATCAATGGGTGAACATCACCAGCGAGGAATTATTCAAAGGAAAAACCGTTGTTCTTTTTGCCTTACCCGGGGCATTCACTCCCACCTGTTCCACCTCCCATTTACCCGGATATAACGAATTAGCCCCAGTTTTTCGGGAAAATGGCGTAGATAGTATTGTTTGCTTGTCGGTGAATGATACCTTTGTCATGAACGAGTGGGCAAAAGACCAAGAATGTGATAATATCCTTTTAATTCCCGACGGTAACGGCGAATTTAGCGCAGGAATGGGGATGTTAGTCGATAAAGCTGACTTAGGTTTCGGTAAACGTTCTTGGCGCTATTCGATGCTAGTCAAAGATGGTGTTATCGAGAAAATGTTCATCGAACCGGAAGAACCGGGAGATCCTTTCAAAGTCTCCGATGCGGAAACGATGTTAAACTACATCAACCCAGAAGCCAAAAAACCGCCTTTAGTCTCTCTTTTCTCGAAAGTGGGCTGTCCCTACTGCCTCCGGGCTAAGAAAATGTTAGAAGAAAAAGGGCTACAATACGAAGAAATTATCCTCGGACGGGATGCCACCAGTCGTTCTCTGCGGGCCATGAGTGGCAATACCACCACCCCGCAAGTCTTCATTAACGGGCAATTAATTGGCGGTTCGGAAGAATTAGCGGCTTATTTGGGAGCATAATCAATCAGTTAGACCTCAAGTTATCTTTCCATTGCAACTGGAGAGATATCTGTGAGAGGTTTTGCCCGGGCAAGTTAGAGCTTTTTTGTTGGGTGTGATTGTAGTCTGATGTATTTCGTTAATCATTTATAGCGTTTCTCAGTCTTATAAAGTACACCATCTGTTGCCTGTTCCCTAACTAGGGCTTGCTGAATAAATCTAAAAACCTTGTTGGATAAGGCTTTTAGACTTTTTTGACCTCAAAAAGTGCCGACCATTGGAGGGATCGGGGGTAAAATTCAGGTACTGAATTGCTGATTTTGTGAAAGCCCGTGACTTCATAAAGCCAAATGAAAAGGTAGTCGTTATCTTTACAGAGGGAAAACACTTTGTTCTCCACGATGACAACACTGGTTCAACGGGTCAGTGGAAGATCGATCCCAATCGTGAAGTTGACCGTATTATTCTTTATCATCGTGATGATGAGAATAATGCGAATAATTTGTACATAGCGAACCATGCTGGTGCAGAGCCAGCAGACAGGGAAGGTCGATACGACATTCGATTAACTCATGTTCAGTACATAGGGGCAACATCCGTAAATTGGGTTGAGTTTGCTGAAGGTGGGCAAAACCCAATTCGGTATCTTCCTTGATGTAGCTTTGATTCCTGAAGGTTCTTGTCATCCACTAATAGGTAGGTGAGAACACGAGGTAAACTATAAGCGGGGAGATTGTGGTGAAAACTTATGAAGTTGACTGTAACACTTGACCGTGACGAAGATGGAGTTTGGGTTGTAGAATGCCCCAGCATTCCGGGTTGTGTCAGCCAAGGTAAAACGAGAGCAGAAGCTCTTGAAAATATCAGAGATGCAATTATCGCCTGCCTTCAAGTTCGTGCAGAACGTGGGCTACCGCTAACGATTGAAACTCACCAAGTAGAGGTAATGGCATAATCATGTCCTCTGCTCTTCCTGTTCTCAGCGGACGTGAGGTAGTCCGAGTATTTGAAACCTTCGGCTGGCAAGTTGCGCGTCAAAGTGCAAGCCATATTATCATGGTTAAGGAGGGCGAACAGGTAACACTCTCTGTTCCTGATCATCGTGAAGTGGCAAAGGGTACGCTTCGTAGTCTTATTCGTACTGCTGGAATTACGGTACAAGAATTTGTTTCTGGCATGAGATGAGCGATAAGAGAGGTCTGACAATTCGAGTGCAGCGGACGGACGAAGGCTGCTGATGCTCAGTTCAAGGTTGTCTGATGCCGCTGATTCGAGCCGTTACTTGTACTGAGCGCATTGGAAGTATCAGTTATCAGCTACTTGTTTTCCGAATTAATTGGCCGTTTTTCAGTTTATTATCAACGTCCAATAGGATCAAAATCAGTCCCTTATGCACCCACAAAAATTATCGAGTATTCTGTTAACTGATCAAGGAGAAAGATTATGGTAGCCACTCCAGTCAAAACCAAAACCACGGGACAATACTACGCCACCCGCATCGATTTAGCATTAGATATCCGCAAAGCTATTGTTGAAATCTTAAGCCAAACCCTTGCCGCTAGTTTAGACCTAAAAACTCAGGTTAAACAAGCCCACTGGAATGTAAAAGGTTTAAATTTCTACCAATTGCACAGCCTCTTTGACGAAATGGCCACGGAATTAGAAGGCTATGGGGACATGGTAGCAGAACGGATTACCGCTTTAGGTGGAACCGCTTTGGGAACAGCACGCATCGCCGCCGCTAACTCGATTCTGCCAGAATATCCGGCTGATATCGTCGATGGTAGTGAACATATCGTTGCTTTAGCCGAACGTTATGCCTTATACGCTTCCCATCTTCGTTCTGCTATTGATAGCACTGGCAATCAAGGGGATGCCGACACAGCAGATCTCTATACGGAAATCTCCCGGGACATCGATAAACGTCTCTGGTTCCTAGAAGCGCATCTGATTAAATCGGAAGATGTTATCGGTTAATTATAGATAAATTTGGGGTGTGTTAACGTAGCTTAATACACCTTAAATTCTCGTAATCGGTAAACGTAGCCAATCACTTAACTGCTGTGCCAACCAATCTAATTCGGCTTCGCTAACATCTTCACTGGCAGTGATAATATATTCTCGATGGTTGGCAACGAGAACCAGAGAAGGAGGAATAATATTAACATTTTCTCCCTGCATAGTGACGGTGACATTGCGACGGAGGAGACTATAAATTTCCCAATTAGCGGCATCGGCAGTTGGTTTAAATTTCAGCCCCCAGAGTTTTTGGTAAAGAGAAACTTTTTTGGGGGTAATTTTTAACTCTAGTTCCCCCTGCCAAAAAGATTTCCATAACTGCCAAGATAAACTAGAGGAAATTAAATTGAGCAGAAAAATTAGGATAATCGGGATTAAAAAAGCGACCAGTTTGAGATCGTAAATAGCGACTATAGTTAAGAGAATGATCGTAAAGAATAGGGATGGTAAAAACTGTCTTAACTGGGTTTTGAGATTGTTGAAAAACTTTTGTTTGGTTTTACTAGCGATTTTTATTTGCAGGAGATTATCTGTTTTATAAACAGTAACTTCGCTGCCGTAGGGTTTGGTCAGATTGCCAATAGATACTAAGATCAATTGACAACTATATAAGCTGGCTAAAGCTTCTGTCACCGAACGAAAATGAGAGTCTGGAGGGGAGTTTGATAATCTTTTTAACCAATAGATGAAAAAAGCACTTAGATTAGTTTTTTGCTCAAAGTTTTCGGGTATGTAACGATGCTTAATCCCCGTGGCTAAACTGATTAAAGTTTTACCTAGATCCTGTAAGTCGGTGGTGGGAGAATCGGAATCAAAGGCAAAATCAACTAGATAAAAACGATGAGACTGGGTATCAAAGAGGATATTACTAAGTTTAATATTGCCGTGGTTAATGGGGAGATCCTGCTGATGGATATAGGAGAGAATCTCCAAAAGATATTTGGCAATTTGTTTGAGGTCTTGTTCTGCTAACAAATAACCGGAGTTAAGATAGTTTTCTAAAGGCTGCGCTGATAAATAAGGCCGGACAATAGCGATGATTTGTTCTTGGGATGAATCTATCTCAAAAATATCGAGGTATTTGGGGAGAGATGGGTGGGAGAGTTGTCGCAATAGGGCAATTTTACCGGTTATTTCTCCGATAAACTGACTCCCTTGCCCCCTAGGAACAGGAATAAGTTTAATGATAACTAACTGGGTGGTGTGTCTGTCCCTAGCTAAGATAGTTTTTTTCCCCAGCACCTGTTGGACTTGATAACGACTATGGAGAACTCGATCGAGCATGGGCGAGGATGGAGTAAGTAGTATCTCTAGGATAGCTCACTCTGGAAACTCTAGCCGCTATCTTTAGCATCCTTTTAATATTTTAACCCATATTCCCCACTTCAGTTTGAAGCATAAAAAACTACAGGTATTTTCAAAGAAAAAAAATCAGAATAAGCAAAAAAAATACTCAACCAATCAGATATTGAGAAGAAATCATCAAATACCAAATATTTTTGGCTCTTCGGGAATTGTTATGCAAATAATTAACTTAAAATAAAATTCGATGAGAGCGCCTACGCTCAAAAGTCAGTCCAGTAGGGTGCGTTAGACGGCGACAATCTTGGCTTTTACTTAGGAATAACAATCCGTCGTAACGCACCACCCACGAGAGCTATTAAAAATAGAATAATACCTAATTATAGATAAAAATCGGGCTAAAGCCTCGACAACGAACCTGATTTTATGACAAGGTTTGTAGTTGCGCTTCAGCACTAAACTCTGGATGTTTGAATAAGAAATTAAGGTTATGAATTACCTCCTAACGAGTCTAAATATCGCTGATAGGCTTGTTGTTGTTCTTCCTCTGAGAAAAACTGTAAAGCCGGATTTTCGGTTAACCACTCGTCAAAAGAGAGGATATTAACGCCTTTAGATTTTAGGTATCTTTGATAAGCTTCTCGTTGATCTTGCTCTGAAAAATGCTGTAAGGCAGGATTTTGATTAACCCACTCATTAAAGCTTAATACTTGTGATGGGTTATAAGTAGGATTTGGTTTAGGGGTTGGAGTTTGAGGAGTTGGATCGGAAAATAATAGGTTATTGCGATGATCTTCCTCTGTGTAAGAAAACCAATAAGCGACTTTTTACCCTTCAGTTAAGGGGATTTTATGCCAATCAAGCCACATATCTTCTTCTTGAATCCTAGCTCTGATTCTTCCCATTGCGTCACTTTTTTCGGTATAGTTTAAACCGCTCCATTCTTGACTCAAATCCTGTGCCATATAAATCGCTTCTTTTAAATTAGTTTGATTCGGAAAACCTCTAACGTCATCATCTGTTTGATTAATATCTATAATATCCCTATCAGCAGGTTTTAAGGGACTACGCTGATTACCCTATTTTCTCGACGGTGGAAAATCTAAGTCGAATCTATCTAATTCCTCAAGAACATTTTGCAAAATATAAACCATACCTTCAGGATATTCGGTTGTTAGTGCTTCTTTTATGCTTCTAGGATATCCGTAGGCTATCTTTTTTTTCGCGTCTGGTTTAGAATCCCCCTTATCAGAATCTTCAATTTTAGAACCTGGCGATGGTGAAAAATCTCCTGGTAAACCACCTCTATCAGTACCTCCTTTTTTAGTGCTTTTATCTTTATCTCCTTTTTCCTTTCCTTTATCTTTGTCTCCGTCTTCCTTCTCCTCATCGTTCTGATTCCCATTGTGCTAAAGCCTCCTCATCTGTTGCTTGATTTTCAGAAGTCTCAGATTGTTCTGATTCTAATTGTGCCAAAGCTTCCTCATCAGTTTGCTCTGTTTCTGCTGAATTTTTTAGGTTTTCTGAAGACTCTTGACCATCACTTTGGGATTCTTTTTGTTCCAATTGCGCCAAAGCTTCCTCATCAGTTTGCTCTGTTTCTGCTGAATTTTCTAAACTTTCAGAAGACTCTTGACTTTCTGTTGTCGAGCTGCTTTCGATATTCATAGGATTTTTAAATTTTGGTTAATAAATTAATAATTTAGGAAGGTTTAGATAATTGGATAACGTAACTGATAGCTTGAGGATTATCAACTCGTTGAGAGGCATCAAGAATTTCAATACCCACTATTTTACCCTCATCATTATAGTCAAAAATCATGCCGTTTTCGTCTTCATTACTTTCTGCGATTGTAGTTTCACAAAAGATAATGTTCATGATATCTACTTCTGGATCATAAATAATTTTCATGGCTTTCCCCAATACTTATCAATTTTACTGGTTCGGTAGGCTGTAATCACTTCTATTGGTTCTCGATTGCTCTCAACAATAAGTCGTAAGAGGTATTCTTTACCATCTCCAAAGTCTAGGCGAGATTGATAAACCTTTCGATTATTATAACCCGATACTATCTGTTCTGGATTGTTGAGTACCGATTTTACTAATTCTGGGGGAATATCCCGTTTTTCCATTTCTTGTAAAACATGGTCTTTCAATATATATTCGGTTTCTTCTAATTGTTCTTCTTGCCATTGTGCTAAAGCTTCATCATCATTTTGTTGTATTTCCGTTAAGTCTTCTGGATTTTCCGAAGAATCTTGACTTTCTATAATGCTCATAGGCTGTTACTTCCTAGTAAATCAAATATCTCCGATATGCTTGTTATTGTTCTTCTTCTGATAAAAACTGTAAGGCAGAATTTTGATTAATTTATGCTTCTCTATTCTTTACAAATTACCTCTTTAAAAGACTTGATAAAACTATTTTTATGACTTTGATTAAGAGCATTGATTCGACATCGGTATGCTACTTCTTGGGTATAACACCAAGCCATATATAAACTTTTTTCCTCCTCAATATTAGTTACCTTTAAAATAAGTCTGGCAAGATTTTTCATCGATTCAGTCTTATTTTTAGCTTTTTTAAAGCTTTTCCAAGCCTCGTTAAACTCGTCCTTACTTTCCTCAGCCAACCTCAGAATATCATCCCGATACTCACAGGGATCTGTACATAGAAAACAATTTATCATTTTACCCTTCACCACCCCAAAGCGACTCATATAAACCCGCACCTCTTCATCAGACTGCTGCCGACTGAAATTTTCGTCAAATCCTCGATAACAATTCTCTATCGAAGACTTACCCTCATAAGTCGGTGGTGCAGGATCTTTATACACTGGGACATCAATGAAAGTCGCTTTCTGTAGTCCAGTGTAAAATATTGCTGCCCTCCCTGTCTCGCATTTTCCTAAAAAATCCCGCTGCTCCTCACTCATAATCATGGCGTTGGCGATCGCCTCTCGATCATGAGTATCCCGCAACTGGTGAGCAATATAAGCCCTGACCTCTGCTAACATATTACAAAATGACTGAACTGCTTTGGCTTTGACATCCGATGTTCCTCCCTCTTCACTCCCCTTAGAAGCCACATTTTTTAAGACATTGTGTGCTTCTTCTACTAAGGTGATATGAGTTAATTCTTTACTTGGATTCAATTCTCGATATTCGGCTCTCCCAGGTTTGGTGGGTAAAATGTACTCTAAGATACATTCCTCAAGAGCGAGGGAGTGGAAGGAACCACTCCAGACACAGAGGACACAAAGATCGATCGATCATAGAGTAAGTTAAACTGATCACACAGAACCTAGAAGAGCCGATATTCTCGTAACATAGTTAAAAAGAACATCACCAATAAAGACTTATCTTGCTCATTGAGATCATTCATTTCTAAAATAACTGGATGACTAAATAACTCCTCAGCATTTGGCTGAGAAATAGGACGACTAAACATTAACCCCTTACTTCCCATTAGTAATGGTTTAATTCTTCCCTTAATCGCTGCTTCTAGATTACTTTTAACCTCTCCCTGATCCCCCCTTTCTTTTAACACCTTCTCTACCGCAACATAAAAATCATCCATCGTCGGAAATTGACGAGATTCTATCTCAGAATTTCTTCCCTTATCGGTTAATTGCCAACCCTTTTGCTGATAGATAACCTCTAATCCTTCCGCAATGACAGAAGGTAAAAGTCCCACATGGGGTAACGCTCCCTCAAAACAGGTTTGTAATTTAGCGATATGTGCTTCTACGAAAATGTCTTGACTATCGTACCCCGAATGAGGTATTCTATGAAGGTAGATCGGACAGTGATGCAATTTAGACTTGAATCGGCCGTTTCTCTATTTCCCGCCTTATTCGCTTAATCTTAATTTAATTGAAAGGCTGTGTAAATTCGTTAAAAATAAATGCTTATATGCAAAATATTATGAAAACTTTTATTAGTTTTCTTCTGCTATTCATGGATGTCTGAATGATGCCTATTTGAAACATAAAAATGAACTGGATTCCTTGCTAACTCCTAGGATTTCAGAAGTTTAATAAATCTCAGATTATGACCATCTAAAGTATAGACAACCAAAAAACTGGTGGTCTTATCTTTGCTGTCACGAGAAGGTAAATGCCTACTGATGGACAGGAGACAATTCTTGCTCTTGCAGAAGCGGAGGTCATCGAGATTAGCGACAGCCGCCGCAGTGACAATTCTGGCACCTGTATTGCCTGTCCTGTGGCTCAAGTGACTATGCTAAAATCGGTCAACTAGAAATGACGAGAAACGATTTTTTCAATAGTCGCCTGGGTATCCTGCAGCAGTTTCTCGCGACTATCTCTAGTATTAGTCAGACTAGGCACGAGATTACGAGCTTGTAAAGCCATGTGAAGTTGTAGTTGAGCCACATACTCGCGGATATCTTCGCGGGTTTCCGATTGGTTAGGATGAAACATAGAGAAACTGGAAGGGGCTGTCTAGCTGATGGGGATCTTTTCGATAACTCCTATACAAGTTATCACGACAGCTTAGGTTCCAGTCAAGGGTCGGCTCCAACTCTACACATTTCTCAACACAACTTATCTCTCTTCTGTCATTCTAGGCAGAAGAGAGTCATACTAAATTCGGTTATTAAAAACTGATTATTTAGAGCTTGCTGAATAAATCTAAAAACCTTGTTGGATAAGGCTTTTAGACTTTTTTGACCTCAAAAAGTGGCGACCATTGGAGGGATCGGGGGTAAAATTCAGGTACTTTTTCCCTGAAAATTAGGTAATTGACTACCTCAAAATCGGTAAAACCCCACACCTCACACCCCACACCCTGCCCCCACCAACAAACTTTTTGCCGCAAACCCTATTTATTCCCCCTATTGCCTCTTGCCTCTCCTCATAAGTAGCCTATACTCAACGGATTTAGTATCAGTCGCAGTTTACACCACTGTGAGTCTCAGCTGCCTGAGAAGGTGACGCATATCACCCAAGGCAAGGGTTCTGGCCACGACTTGAGCGAAACGGTCTTGAACCATCCACTCCCGCGTCACCTCGTTTTGAGGCTCTTGAAAATATTGCTTTTTTTTCTCAAAGACATTAAACTCAAATGTATTGTAAATGTATTTCAGATGAATTATGACTCTATATCTAGTAGAGGATGATCGACAAGAAAGGACAAAAGAAGAGGTGAGCGAGATATTGGAGCGCATTACCACACTCGCATCAAAATCCCAGGGAGAGTTAATCGAAGCCCTAATTGGCGGAACAGAGGGGCGGTTATTCCTGATTATCAAAGCGATCGATCGCGCCTCCCTCGAACAAGTACTAGAAAACGCTGGGCTAGGTTGGCAACTAATCAAGGAAATGCGCTTGATTGGGCAGGACTTAGCCACTGTGCGAGAGCGCAAAGACAAAGCCAACTATCTAGTACAGTGGAATTTACCCCCGGGGCTAACCATGGAAACTTACCTGCAAAGAAAAGCGGAGAAAACCCCCCTTTATGCTCAAGTGCCGGAAGTCAGTTTCGAGCGGACCTATGTTTGCGAAGACTTGAGTAAATGTCTCTGTTTCTACGATAGTCCCGATGAAGCGGCGGTAAAAAGAGCCAGAGAAGTGGTCGGCGCACCTATAGATAGTTTGACCTCGATTGAAAATATTCACCCCTAGGAGAGAACAATTATGCTCGATCGAGGCTCCGAAATTCTTTCTTTTCTGGAAGAAAGAGCCACTGACCTCAACAACGGTACAGCTAATCTCAACGTCGGTTCGGCCCTAACCAAGCTAGGAGAATCGGGCTGGTTCGGCTATGCTATACCTGAAAGCTTAGGAGGCCGGGGTGGCTCCTTACTACAGGCAGTAGAGGCGATCTCTGCTGTGTCCCAATGCTGCCTGACCACCGGTTTTGTTTTCTGGTGTCAGCGCGTCTTCATTCAATATCTGGCCGCCAGTAATAACACTTACCTACAAAACAAAATTCTACCTGCTGTTCTCAAGGGAGAGATAGCCGGAGCCACAGGACTCTCCAACGCCATGAAGTACCTCGGCGGGATCGAGGAGCTGCGTTTACAGGCAAAGATCGAAGGAGAAAACGTCACTGTTAATGGCTTCCTGCCCTGGGCCTCTAACCTCGACTCTAACGGAGAATTCATAGTAGCCGTTGCCGCTCAAACCACATCGGGAGAAACTCTTATCCTCGCCCTTCCCTCCTTCGCAGAGGGGTTAAAACGGGGTGAAGACCTACAATTATTGGGTTTACAAGCTTCCCGCACCAGTACCCTTGAATTCGATCGAGTTCAGTTATCTCACGACTGGATTATCAGCTTGGAAGCAGCAAAATTTTTACCCTCAGTCCGCCCCTGTTTCTTGCTGTTACAATGCGGACTGGCCCTTGGCATTACGCGTAAATCCCTTGGGGAGACAGAGAAAAGTTTAGGGGGAAAGGCAGCGGTAGCCAGCGATCGTTATTTCTTCGCCCGGGAGCGTCTGACTCGTCTAGAAAAGACAATCGAGCAATTCAGCACCCTAGAAAGCTTCGATCTCGGACGAACACGCCAACTATTCACCCTCAGAGTGGACATTACCCGGTTAGCGGTGGAATCCGTAGGGTTAGAAGCGGAAATTAAGGGAGGAAAAGGCTATTTCCGTAATAGCGACACGGCCCGACGGCTGCGCGAAGTCGCCTTTTTACCTGTGTTAACTCCGAGCCTGATTCAACTGGAAAAAGAATTACAACGTCAGTCCTCTACCGATAAAATTCTCCCTGGCGAACTCGAGCGAGCGGGGGTGAGGGAATGAGTATCGCCACGGATTACCCCGTCCTCAATCTAAAAAATCTCCATAAACGCTATAAAACCCGCCATGGCTACCGTACCGTTTTTGAGGATATTAACCTACAGGTGCGCTCCGGTGAGGTGGTTTGTTTGCTTGGGGCCAGTGGTTGCGGTAAATCTACCCTCCTTGCCACCGCCGCTGGTTTGCAGAGTGCCGATGGCGGAGAAATACAATTGCACTCACGACCCCTACAAGCCCCAGACATCCGCAGCTCGATCGTCTTTCAATCCCCCGCCCTTTTACCTTGGTTAACCGTTTGGCAAAACGTGGCTTTTGGTTTGAAATTAAAGCGGATGCCCCGCCTCGATCATCAGCAATTGCGCGAAAGGGTTCACACCGCCGTTAAAAGCGTCAAACTAGAGGGCTTCGAGCGTGCCTATCCTCATCAACTATCGGGCGGTATGGCTCAGAGAGTTTCTCTAGCCCGCGTCCTCGCCCGCCGCCCCTCTCTCCTCCTCCTGGATGAGCCGTTTAGCGCCCTCGACGCGATCACCCGTTTCGAGATGCAAAAACTCCTCCTAGAAGTCATAGCTCTCTATAACAGCACGGTTCTCCTCGTTACCCACGACATCGACGAGGCCCTATTAGTAGCCGATCGAGTTCTTCTCATGGGCCGTCATCCGGTGGGCATCCGCCGAGAATGGACGATCACGATGCCGAAACCCCGTTTCGAGTCAGCCAAGCTTTTGAGTGATCTACGCCGGTCAATTTTTCAAGAATTAGCCCTTGTGATGACACTGTAAATCTATGAACCTACACGATAATTGTGCTTGTTGCGGCATGAGCCGTCGAGATTTCCTGAAACTTTCGGCACTGTTTACCAGTTCCTTCGGAGCAGCGATCGCCGCCGATAATTGGAATCTCCCCGTTAACGCCAATGCCAACGATCAGCCTGTGAAAATCGGTTATCTACCGATTACGGATGCCGCCCCCCTATTGGTGGCCCACTCCCGAAAACTTTATCAAGCGGAAGGTTTAACTGCCGAACAACCGCGCCTATTCCGTTCTTGGGCGCAGATTGTTGAAGCCTTTCTCGCTCGGCAGGTGAACGTTATTCATGTTCTTTTTCCCACCTCGATCTGGATTCGTTACGGGCGCAATTTCCCCGCTAAAATCGTCGCTTGGAACCATACCAACGGTTCAGCCCTCACCGTCCTTCCCGATATTGAAAATCCCAGGGAATTGGGAGGTAAAACGATCGCGGTTCCTTTCTGGTATTCCATTCATAATTTGGTCTTGCAACAACTCTTACAACGTAACGGGCTGAAAATAGTTCGCAAAGCCAAGGACGCGCCGATCGCTTCTAACGAGGTTAATCTAGTGGTTCTCCCGCCCCCGGATATGGTATCAGCCCTCGCCAATAAGAGCATCGGCGGTTATATCGTTGCTGAACCTTTCAACGCAGCGGCGGAAAATCTCAAAACCGGTAGGGTTCTCCGTTTCACCGGCGATGTCTGGAAGAATCACGCCTGTTGCGTCGTCTTTGTTCACGAGGAGGATATTAGGCAACGGAAACAATGGACGCAGAAGGTGGTAAACGCCCTCGTTAAAGCCCAACTCTGGTCCCGGGGCAATCGCTCGGAAGTGGCCCGGATTCTCTCTAAAGATGGTGGAAAATATACGCCTCACCCGCTGCCAGTATTGCAACGGGCGCTTACTTACTACGATCGCAATTTCTATAAAAAAGACGGAGCGATCGAGAATCCAGACTGGCAAGTCAACCGGATCGATTTCCAGCCCTATCCTTTCCCTTCCTATACCGAGGAACTGGTACGCTTGCTCAAAATCACTCAGGTAGAAGGAAATACGGATTTTCTCCAAAAACTGCAACCCCGACAGGTGGCCCGGGATCTCGTGGATGACTCTTTTGTCCGTAATGCCTTGCAACAGGTGGGCGGACCGAAAGCTTTCGGCTTACCGAATAATCTCTCCCGCATCGAGACGATCAAATTTTAAAGGTCTGAACCCATGAAGTCACAATCTTTGACCTCCCCGCCAAGAGCTTTACTACCCTTATGGGGTATCGGTTTTGGATTATTGCTCTGGTGGCTATTTACCAGTCCTCTATGGCACTCAAACCCGATTTTAAATGATTTTTCCCCTGAGCGATCTTTTGTCGCTTTATTACGTCTTTTTGTTGGGGGGGAGATTATGCCCCATATCCTCACCAGTTGCCGCCGGGTTATTGTGGGCTTGGTTCTCGCTAGTGCCATCGGTGTGCCGTTGGGGGTATTAATCGGGTTGTATCGCTCCCTTGAATCGGCTTTGTCGGCCCTATTTCAATTTCTACGCATGATCTCGCCCCTTTCTTGGATGCCTTTAGCGGTGATGGTTTTGGGCATTGGTGATCTACCCGTGTATTTTTTGCTGACGGTGGCGGCTATCTGGCCGATCCTTCTCAATACGGCTGCTGGGGTTAATGCGGTTGATCGCTCTTGGTTGACTTTAGCCCGCAGTCTCTGTGCTACCCGAGGGGAAACGGTTTTCCAGATTATTCTGCCTGCGATCCTCTCCCATCTCCTAACTGGTTTCCGTTTGGCTATAGGTATTATCTGGATCGTTCTTGTCCCGGCGGAAATGCTGGGGGTTAGTGCGGGTTTGGGTTATTATATTCTCGATACACGCGATCGACTCGCCTATTCAGAGTTGATGGCAGTGATTCTCGTTATTGGCGCGATTGGTTATCTGCTCGATTGGGGTTTGCGTCTGGCTCATCGCTCTTGGACGCATCAAGATTAGCCTATTGGTTCGACTATTTTAATCCCACATTCCGCACCCTAAGTGTCACAAGGTCTCAAAAGAGGGAGGGGCGTGAGTCAAAATACTTATCTAGAGGAGTGATTTGGCGGCAAGCTGCCACCAACTAAGCCGAAATTTTCAGGGTTCCTCCGCTCATTCTCAATAAATAGGGTCTGCTAAAAAAGTTTGTTGGTGGGGGCAGGTTGTGGGGTGTGGGGTTTTACCGATTTTGAGGTAGTCAGTTACCTAATTTTCAGGGAAAAAATCCCTAAATTTTACCCCCGATCACTCCAATGGTAGGCACTTTTTCAGGGAAAAAAAGTCTAAAAGTCTTATCCAGCAAGGTTTTTAGATTTATTCAGCAGACCCTAAGTAGTCGTGCAAAATTAATTTCTTGGTTAGGATAGGCAAAAGGCAAAAGGCAAAGGCTTTATCGAAATGTGTAATTAATTTTGCTTAGGTACTTAACTCTCAAGTTATGAATTGTTTCTCCCCACACCCCACTTCCCTATCACCCCACTTCCTCAATGGAATTACACGGCAAAGCCACAGTTGTTCTAGATTTGCAACTTATTAAATCCTCATTCCTAACTGAAATTCTCACTACCCCATCATTTGCTGACATTAGGGGGTTGATCGCCTCGACACCGGTGATCAATGGAAGTTTCGATGATATTATCTTAGTGCATGGAAATCCACTCTTGATTTAGGACTGTATATCATGACCCACGCACCTATATCCCCAGTCGTGCTGGTTATCCTTGATGGTTGGGGTTATCGCCCGCAAAGGTCGGATAATGCGATCGCAATGGCGAAAACCCCGATTATGGATAGTCTCTGGGAAGTGTATCCCCACACCTTAATCCGCACCTCCGCTAAGGATGTGGGACTACCAGAAGGACAGATGGGCAACTCGGAAGTTGGCCACCTGAATATCGGAGCGGGGCGAGTTGTCCCACAAGAATTAGTACGAATTTCCGATGCGATCGAAGATGGTTCGATTCAACAAAATCGGGCTTTATTAAAACTCTGCGCCGAGATTCGCCCCAAAAAAAGCAAATTACACCTAATTGGTTTATGTTCTGAGGGAGGAGTCCATTCCCATCTCGATCACTTACTGGGATTATTAGACTTAGCGAAAGTGCAAGGGATTAGCGATGTCTGCATTCATGTCATCACCGATGGTCGCGATACTAATGTTACCGACGGGATGCTCGCTATTAAACGGATTCAAGAACATATTAATAAAATCAGTCTCGGTCGCATGGTGACTCTCAGTGGCCGTTATTATGCCATGGATCGGGATCGCCGTTGGGATCGGGTGGAAAAAGCCTATAACGTGATGACCAGTGATCAAGGTATCGACGGGCGATCGATCACGGAAGTATTACAGGCATTTTATGATCAAAATATTACCGATGAATTTATTCCCCCCACCAGAATTGCCCCGGGGGCGATCGAAGCGGGCGATGGGGTGATATTCTATAATTTCCGTCCCGATCGAGCTAGACAGTTATGTTATGCCCTGACTATGCCCGATTTTGAAGATTTCGATCGAGATTTAATTTCTCCGCTTAGTTTTGTCACTTTCACCCAATACGATCCGAAATTACCGGTAGATGTGGCCTTTGCCCCCCAGAATTTAAATAATATTTTAGGACAGGTGATCGCTCAACAGGGATTAAAACAGTTTCGTTGTGCGGAAACCGAAAAATATCCCCACGTCACCTACTTTTTTAATGGGGGGTTAGAAAAACCCTTTGAGGGAGAAGTGCGCGAATTAATTCCTAGTCCAAAAGTCGCCACCTATGATCAAGCTCCGGCCATGTCGGCAGCCGCGGTGACAGAAGCGGTCTGTGGGGCGATCGAACAGGGGATCTATAGTCTGGTGGTAGTCAATTACGCTAACCCCGATATGGTGGGTCATACGGGCATTTTAGACGCGGCCATGAAAGCAGTGGAAACGGTGGATCTATGCTTGGCTAAGTTGTTAAGTAGCGTCAATAAATTGGGGGGAACAGTGTTAATCACTGCCGACCACGGTAACGCGGAAACGATGGTGGATGAGTCGGGTAATCCTTGGACGGCCCATACGACTAATCCCGTTCCTTTAATTTTAATTGAAGGGGAAGGGAGAAAAATCCCCGGCCACGGTGGCGATGTGCAGCTGCGGGATGATGGTCGTTTAGCCGATATTGCCCCCACTATCCTGGAAATTCTCTCTATTCCTGTCCCAGTGGAAATGACCGGGCGATCGCTGATTAAACCGGCCGAAGTGGAAATTAAAGCCAGTCGCACTCCCGTCCGCATCTCGCTTTAACGAGTAAAAAGTCAAGAAAGGGGAATTTTATGCTGAAAACCATCGAAGGTGTTTATCGAGATGGACAAATACACCTAACCGAGTTACCCAATGATATTAGCGATCGCTCACAAGTGCTGGTGACTTTTCTCGATCAAATCGATCCTAGTAAGCTCAGACAACTGATGGAGTATTTAGAGAGCATTGAGGGGATTCAGCAAGGTTTTGAGGAGATAAACTCCGGTAAAACCCGTCCTCTTGCCGATTTTGCCCAAGAAATGGCCGAAAAATATGGTATTTCAGGTTGAAATTACCCCAACTGCCACGGCACAGATCGAAAAAGCCTATCGCTGGTATCGAGGTTATAATGCCGAGTTTGCTGACCGTTGGTTTCGAGGATTAATGAATGCTATTGCGACTCTGCAAGAGAAACCAACTCGTTGTGCTTTAGCGCTCGAACAGACGATTTTTCTACCCAAAGAAGTCCGACAACTTTTTTATGGGAAAGGTAAAAATGTCTATCGAGTGCTTTTTACAATTAGAGATAGTACGGTTTATGTGTTAAGTAGCTGGTTATAATTAAATTAAAAATGGATTTTAGGTTCGATCCCCCCTGCCCCCCTTGATAAGGGGGGTGCCGATCCCCCCTTAGTCCCCCCTTAATCCCCCCTTGATAAGGGGGGTGTCTGACAACTTTTAACGCCTACCTACTTATATGTTCGCCATAGCGCCCAAGCACCACTAACACTTGAGGATATAGACGATGAAGAGGACTCCAGTTGATAACTAATTCAAAGCTGACGGCTTGATAACTGCTATACTTTGTAATGGAAAATAGAGAGTAATAATCATGACAGTGGTGCTGGTAGTACAGATTATTTGGGCGCTGGCGGCGGCCTTTCTGGCGATTTTGGTGTTATTACACAGTCCCAAAGGGGATGGTATTGGCGGTATTGGCGGTCAATCACAGATTTTTACCAGCGCAAAAACGGCGGAAAAAACCTTAAATCAGGTGACTTGGGCGTTGGGGACGGTATTTATCACCCTAACTATTGTACTGAGCGCCGGCTGGTTAAATCGCTAAATGCTAAGAGGTCGGTTCTCTTTTCTAGGACTCGCAGCCTTGGCGAGTCTTTTGCTGTTTTCCTATTCTTTGATTGCCGACAGTCGATCGCTACCAGAGTTAAAAACCCATCCTTTACCCGCTAATTTAGCCCAATGGCAAGAGCAAAACCAGTCCGGGGATTATTTTGATGCTGTGGAAATCAGTCCCGTGGGGGCGTTGATTTGGTCGCAATTTCCCGTGAAGATTTATGTTCACAGCGATCGCAGTTCTTGGCTGAGTTTGGTACAACAGGCGATCGCTGAATGGGGGCAGTATTTGCCGATGGAGTTGGTAAATCGGGCAGAATTGGCCGATATCCTCATTAAACGGGAGTTACCGCCCTCGGGAGTCCGTTTTAATCCCGAAACTGGTAAGTTAGAACTGCCCCGGGTGCGTTCTGCCGTAACACAATACGAGATTTTTGTCAAGGAAAATCGCCTAACTCATCGGATGAGTATCCAGATTAGTCCTAATTTAGCCGATCGGTCGGCCTTAGCGGCAGCGCGGCACGAATTAGGTCACGCTTTGGGAATTTGGGGTCATAGTCCCCTAGAGACGGATGTAATGTATTTCGCTCAAACTAGAGATATTGCCCCGATTTCTAGCCGGGATATTAACACTTTAAAAAAGGTTTATCAGCAGCCAACTAAGTTAGGTTGGCAGATGGATCAGCTAGGGTATCTAATACCTGAATAGGTAAATATTGCTCTTCAGTCGGTTCTGCTATTAAAAAGTATAAGTTATGGATATACTTAGTATAACTGACTAAGATCCAGAAGATTAACCATCGCTTAAACCTCTATTTCCTCTAGCCATGTTTTAATCGCACTGATTAACTTGGGTTGCTGGGGAGGGGTGTTGCTGACTCAAGCTATGAATGCCAACTGTGCATCCTATCCAAAAGTTAGTTTAGCTCTAGGTTTTAAAAACCCCACACAAGAAGATTCCTATTGCAAATCAGCAACCCCAATCTTTGCCACCCTCGACAACTAAGCCAATACTAGAAACATATTGTACGGGTTTGCCTAACATTAAGGGATCTATTTCTCCCCAATCGTAAGGTTCATAATCTTCTAAACGAGATAGTTCGCTATCTAACCAATCATCTCTAGGGGCTGTTTTTTCCGAGGGATTGGGCTGTTTCAGGGAGTCTAAGGGTTTAGTCATGGGGAAAAAATGAGTTGGGAATTTATGGGACGTAACGCGCCATGGAAGTGGGAATGATTTGCCATCGGGCGGCAAATCCGCGGGTTTCAAAATGTCCTATATACAAACATTTTACCCATTATTGACTAACTCTTTAGTTCATCTAAACCTCTATTTCCTCTAGCCATGTCTAAATCGCGCTGATTAAGTTGGGTTGTTGGGGAGCGAAGGTGAAAAAGTTAGTAGGGAAACTTACAGAGAATTGTTACCAATTTTCTCAATTCCTGAGATATATTTAATGAATGAAGTTCGATGTAAAGATTAAATCTCTGTTTCTATTGGTATGTTAGTGGGTGTATCTTGACTGATTAAAATTAAATTAGATACAGGGGTGTAAATATCACACTCAATTTCTGGTACTCGAATCGTTACAATTAATGTATAGCGAACAGGTTGATCATGGCGTTCCTCTTGTATTTGTTCTTTCCACCATCCACCAACAGGATAAACGCCTATCATTCCTCTACTTGCTAAATCGACGGCCGTTCCTGTCCATATATCAGAATGAAGTGAACCTTGACTCCTTAAATGAGGACCCAAAAACCAGTTATCTTCCTCTTTAATGCCAGAAATATTTTTTTCTTCTTCTCTGGTAGCTTTATTAATTCTATGTTGAAATTGTTGATTGGTCTCTAAAGGTTTTTTTACTTGAAATCTGAGTCCATAAGAGGCATAATGGTGTTTTCTTTTATAACCTCGCTCCCCTGGATTAGGTTCTATAAAATACGATAAAGTTACTCTCAGTTCTACCTTGGCTTCTCCTAATTGTTCTAGCTTTTCTTTTGGCCAAGGTAAGCTATGAAGATTCATTTTGTCTGTTTTAATGTCACTACCATCTTTTTTAAAAGGTGTCAATTGATCTTCAATAACCATTGTTAAGTCACTATTTGAACTTTTTAAAGCTCTGTCTAAATCAGGAACACCATATCCATAGCGACGAATCAAATTTTTTTTATCTTGCTGCTTCAATTTCTTTGGAAAATTAGCTCTCATCCTAACAGTCCATTCGGCTGAATGAACAATTAAAGCGCGTATTGTTTCTGGCCAATATTTGGGATTTTCTGAAAGAATTCGAGCAGCCATATAACTAGCGAGTGCAGTTGCACAACTGGTATCACACATATAAGTAAACAATTTATAGTTATGACTATGAGCAGTTGTTAATAAGCATAAATCGTCAATCATTTGTGCAGAATTTTCCCCATCTGAGGCATAATTTCCTCCTTCACAAACAATATCCGGACGAATTGGCCATTGATTTTCCCAAGAAACAGAAGTACAACTTTTAGGAGATAAATCACCCCAAGGAGCTACAGGTTGCCAACCTTGAAAGTCGGGATGACTGATATTAACTTTTTCAGTGTAAGCTCCCACAACAAGAGCATTCCAAGCTTGTGCTGGGTTTTCAATTGTTGCCACATCATTGCGGGTTAAATAATCAGATAAAGATATTTCTTCTCTGATATTTCCTGCTGAAATAATGATTAATCGCTTAAAATTATCTTCACCAAAAGATAGTTGATCTATTGCTGCTGACCATGAGGAGGGAGTTCCATAATTTGGTGATGGCTGCTCGCTAGTTACAGCCATACAGAAAATACGTTTTCGCTTGGGATTTTGTATTTCTGGACGAGAGACTGCTTGCTCTGTAATTGCGCCATAAAGTTCAGGATCATTTTGTCCGACAGGAGGGAGAATTTTAACTGATTCTAAACGGTGAATAAGCGTTATATATCCTTGTGTTTGTAAAGCATTAAATAAATCATCATAAAGAATTAAACCCGCCATTTCTGTACCATGTGTATTATGAGGATCATGAGTTCCCCAATTAGGATCACAAGTATATAAATCACTACTATCAAGACCTTTTTCAATCAGTTTATGTCGTCTATTAACTCCATAATCAAGAAGACAGACAGCAACAGCATTATCTCTAGGAGGTAAAGTTCGATTACATAAATCCTCGACCCATTCCTCCTTTTCAATTAATTTCATATCAAGAAAAAAGGAAGGCGTATCTTTAGCAATTCTTAATTCTGCAACCGTATCAGAATTTTGAAGAACTTGCTGTATTTTTTCTACATTAGCCATAGCTAAAGTAACAGTTCTTTCGGGAAAATGTATATGAAATTTAGTCATAATATCGAGTCTTTGAGCAATGGTTTGGAAGTCTTCAAGTTGTCCACGACGTAACCATACTTCCCACCATATTGATTGTCCATTCTGAGGAAATAAAGCAGGATCATCAGTAAATAATGATTGAACTGTACCAATTTCAACGTTTTCTAGTCGTGTTATTAGGGCTGCATTTTTTGGGTTTCCTTTTGTTGTTTCTTCATCACGATATTCTTCTACTTTGTTCTCAAAAAATTCTGTCGCTGACTCTGGTACAAAAACAGTAGCCTTAACTATATTTTCTTGTTCAGGAGAAGGCTTAACAGCAACTAATTCAATTTTTTTGCGTTTATCTCCTAAATTTTCAAAAGCATTCGCTTGATCTTTTGTTACCTGAAATTCTAAATAGAATCCGGGTTGTCCGACGGCAATTGCCGATAAACGGGATTCTAATTGTTGACGAGCTTTCGTAATCGCTTCACCAATAGCAAGTTCTAATTTTGCAGCGTGTTCTATTCTGTTCCGATCGGGTGGTGGTGGATTAGGAACTGAGCGCGGTGAAGTATAATTGACGCTTTCACGAAATTTATCGTTATTCCGTAGATACAAGTGAGGAAGACGGCGAGAACGTTGCGACATTATGGGATTAGGTTTTATTCATTGAAGTTCAGATCCTTACGTTCCATAATAGCTGAAATCAGAGAATCTTCGCTTACCTTCTGACTATTTGACAAAACAGCTTGCTTGGCTGCGTCATCTGTCGCTCTGACAATTTCAGCTTGAGCGAGTCCATTGGCTTGATTAAGAATGTTTGACCAATCTTTCCAGTCAATTTCAAAAGAAATAAGACGAGATTCAATCAATTCACGAATAATTGCGGCATCGGGAAGCTGATATTCAATTACATCATCAAAACGCCTAAAAAGAGCTTTGTCTAGTAACTGAGGATGATTAGTTGCTGCCAAAATCAAACTATCCCCTTGCTCTTGTTCTAAAAACATCAAAAAAGAATTGAGAATGCGACGAATTTCTCCCACGTCGTTAGAATTGTGACGTTGAGTCCCAATCGCATCAAATTCATCAAAAAAATAGACCCCTTTTGTTATTGTCATCGCCTCAAAAATCACTTTTAAACGACTAGCCGTTTCTCCCATATACTTGCCCATTAGACTATCGTATAAAGTCGTAAACAAAGGTAATTTAAGCTCTCCTGCTAAAGCTTCAGCCGTCATTGTTTTACCAGAACCGGGTGGACCTACTAACAACAGCTTTCGACGAGGCGTAAGATTATGTTCTCTGAGTCTTTTTCCTTGTCTTTGTTCAGTTAATACTCGTTTAAGTCTAAATTCAAGGTCAGAGGTTAAAATCATATCCGATAATCGAGTATCAGGATATCTGACCGAAACCAGATTGGCTAAATCTCCTTTTGGTTGTACTAAAGGAATTGGATCAGATTTTTTTTCAATAACCGATTTACTAGCCTTTGCTTGGTCAATTAATTCGCGAATTTCTTGGGCTAACTTACCATGTCCTTGTCTTGCTTCGTGTGCAGCCATCTGTAGGGCAGCAGAATAAAATTGCTGCTCTTCTCCTTCTACATGACTTTTTAGAAGTGCTAGGATATGGCGAGCGGTGGACATGATACCTCGTTAAGTTAAACTCCCCATCATACTCAATGATTTTAACTGTGACAGGCACTATATAAAGAATGATTTCCCTTTTAGACTAATTTTGATCGGTATAGTTAAATTGTACTAAATAAATTGTCCTATTGGCTAGGGGAAACCCGTATTTGGTCTTTCTCTTGCTTTCGTGGTTATTCGATAATTTTGCTGCTTCTCCCTAAAAATTACCGTCCCGCTCGCTAAACTGCCAAATCGATAAGATCCTTTGACCTTTCGCCGCCCTGTTGAGCAAAACTAGGTATAAACACTTTCTTAAGAATTAACCTATGTCACAATAGATGAGGATAAACCAAATAGTGTGAAATTGTAAACTAGGTATTACTGAATGGAACCGCTTTATCAGTACGCGTGGCTAGTTCCCGTCCTACCCTTGGTAGGCGCTACCCTAGTCGGTGCGGGCTTAATTTCCTTTAATGAAGTCACCAATCGTCTGCGACAGGTGAATGCTGTATTGATCATTTCTACCCTCGGCGCGTCGATGGTGCTGTCTTTTGCGCTGCTGTGGAGTCAAATCAATGGACACGCTCCCTACAACCAAATGATCGATTGGGCATCGGCGGGTAACTTTCACCTGAAAATGGGTTATACGATCGATCATCTCAGCGCTTTAATGTCGGTTATCGTCACCACCGTAGCCTTTTTGGTGATGATTTATACCGATGGTTACATGGCCCACGACCCCGGTTATGTGCGTTTTTACGCCTATCTGAGCATTTTTAGCAGTTCTATGCTCGGTTTGGTCATCAGTCCCAACCTCGTCCAGATCTACGTTTTCTGGGAATTGGTGGGGATGTGTTCCTATCTGCTAGTAGGTTTCTGGTTCACTCGTCCGGCGGCTGCCGAGGCCTGTCAAAAAGCCTTCGTTACCAACCGCGTCGGCGATTTTGGCTTATTACTGGGAATGCTGGGGCTTTTCTGGGCTACCGGCAGCTTCGAGTTTGATATCATGGGTGAACGTCTAGAGGAATTAGTCTCTTCTGGAGCCATTGCCGGCAGTTTAGCGGCATTATTCGCCGTTTTAGTCTTCCTGGGACCGGTGGCCAAATCAGCCCAATTTCCCCTTCATGTCTGGCTACCGGATGCCATGGAAGGTCCGACCCCGATTTCGGCCCTGATTCACGCCGCCACGATGGTGGCCGCCGGAGTTTTCCTGATTGCTCGGATGTATCCCGTTTTTGAGCCAATTCCCACGGCGATGACGGTAATTGCTTGGACGGGGGCCTTTACTGCCTTCCTAGGGGCAAGTATCGCCCTCACCCAGAATGATATCAAAAAGGGTTTAGCCTATTCCACCATCTCCCAATTGGGTTATATGGTTATGGCTATGGGTATCGGCGCTTATAGTGCGGGGTTATTCCACCTGATGACCCACGCTTATTTTAAAGCGATGTTGTTCCTCGGTTCTGGTTCGGTCATCCACGGTATGGAGGATGTGGTCGGTCATGAGCCGGTTTTAGCGCAAGATATGCGGATGATGGGCGGTTTACGCAAGTATATGCCCATTACTGCCCTAACTTTCCTGGTGGGAACTCTGGCCATCTGTGGGATTCCTCCCTTCGCTGGTTTCTGGTCGAAGGATGAAATTCTCGGTTTAGCTTTTGAGGCGAACCCAGCTTTATGGTTAATCGGTTGGGGGACTGCGGGTTTAACAGCTTTTTATATGTTCCGGATGTACTTTAACACTTTTGAAGGGGAGTTTAGAGGGACTAATAAGGAGATTAAACGCCGACTGTTAGCCAATGCGGGTGCGATTCCCGCTTTTGGACCGGGGGCGATGAATGTTAAGCAATTAGACTCGGAAGCACAGGAAGAAGACAACCACGGCCATCATGCCCATGAACCCCACGAATCGCCAATTACTATGACTTTACCTCTCATGATTTTGGCGGTTCCTTCTTTGTTAATCGGTTTGGTGGGTAAACCTTGGCAGAATTTCTTCGAGGGTTTTATTCATGTTCCTAACGAAGTGGTGGAAGAAGTTCATGCTTTTGATTGGACAGAGTTTCTGATTATGGCGGGTAATTCGGTGGGGATTGCTTTAATCGGGATTACTGTCGCTTCTTTGATGTATCTCCAGAAGAAAATTGACCCCGCAACTATTGCCGAAAAATTCCCCGTTTTGTATCGTTTTTCCCTGAACAAGTGGTACATTGATAATCTCTATGATCGAGTTTTTGTCCAGGGTTGTCGTCGTCTCGCACGGCAAATTATGGAAGTGGATTATCGCGTTATCGATGGGGCAGTGAATTTAACCGGTTTAGCTACTCTTGTCAGTGGTGAAGGTCTCAAATACCTCGAAAATGGTCGCGCCCAATTCTACGCTTTAATTGTCTTTGCCGCAGTTTTGGGCTTAGTAATTGTCTATAGTCTGGTGTAGATTTTTAAGCCGTTGACTAAAGATTTTTGGGGGCGCAAAGCCCCTTTTTTCAGCTTTAAATACCCCTTTTTAAGGGGTATTTAGCAGGGTGGTTTCATAAAAGTAATACCAATTCTCCAAAGTCTGACTACAGAAGTTTAATCCCCCTAAATCCCCCTTAAAAAGGGTGACTTAAATTCGATGTGTAGTTTTCATTTAGAGAAATGGTATAAGGCAAAAATTGTGTCAACTTGCTTGGCCCATAAACGCCGAGCTTGGGGAAGCGTCCGAAACCCTCCACTCACGGGTGCTAGAAGACTTAGATTCGGATAGATGAACCCCTATCCTATCTTTAACTTGCCAATGGTTGTTGAATTGGATGAGCGAGAGAATTATGGAGAAGCTCGCTTTGTGGCTATTGGTTTACTAGATGGACGAGTCGTTGTTATTGTCTATACTGAACCTGACAATCAAACAATTCACATTATATCCTTAAGAAAAGCATTAAGTACCTAAGCAAAATTAATTACACATATCTAACCACCTCTTGCCTCTTGCCCCTTGCCTCTTGCCTATCTTCACTAGGAAATTAATTTTGCACGACTACTTATCTTACGAAGGAAAACATTATGAGCAATATCTCAAAAACAGATTGAAGTAGAATTGATGCAATGAAAGATGAGGATATTGATACTTCTGATATTCCTCCCCTATCAGAAGATTTTTGGGTTAAAGCACAATTGCGACTACCTGAAGATATTGTTACTGTAAAAGTCGAAATAGATCCAGAAACTTTTGCTTGGTTTCAATCCCAGGGAGAAACTACACCAGAACAAATGTCTGTAGCGTTAAAAATTTATGCTCAAGCAAATAAAGCTTTTTCTTCATCTATAACAAAAGCAGGATAGGGAAGCACCGGGAGCAGGGGAGTACGTACTGGTTGTTGCTCTTCTTAAGTCCCCCTTTTCCTTAGCTTAAGAGTTCTAGAAGACTTAGACTCAGGGAGATGAACCCGTCTATCTCGCATTCTGTCCAAAATCTGTTAAAACTATAAGATGCTAAAAAGTCTGCGCTATAATACTGGATTAAGATGATAGCACGGTAATTAGGAGAAGCGATGAACACTATCCAACTGACACCGGAAATAGAAGATTTGATTGCTCACGGGAATTCATGATTGGGGTGCAAGAGTTGAAACGTGGGGAAAGTTTTGATGGTAGAGAATTCATCAACAGATTAAAAGCAAACAATCTTCAGAATTGTGGATATTAAATTATGACCGTTATTTTAATATCTTCAAGAGCAAAGAAAGATTTAGAAAGCATCAATAATCGGATTGCTTATTCTAATATTCAAGATGCCAATCAGTTAAACTTATTACTTAAATCAAAAGAGGATCAATTATGATGACATTAGAACAAGCTCTTATAACAGTTAATCAACTACCGATTGAACAGAGAGAAATGTTAATAGAAATCATCAAAAATCAAATGATAGAATCCTATCGAGAAGAAATAGCCCAAAATGCTAAAGAAGCAAGGGAGGCTTTTCAAAGAGGAGAATTAAAACCTCAACCCTTAGAAGATATTATTAATGAATTAAAAGCCAAATTAACAGAAGATGAATGAGAAAGATTATTGCAACAGAGAAGTTTAAACGATCATTTCGTAAATTTGTCAAGCGTAATGCTCAACTTGAACAAAAAATGGCTCTCTTGGATTTGGTGGGTAAAGTGTATTCTAAGATACATTCCTCCTAGCGAGGGGGTGGAACGAACCACAAAGACACAAAGGACACAAAGATTGATCGATCCGATGTAAGACTTCACAAAAACTTCACGGAAAACTATTGACGAGAAGATGTCAAGGCCGCTTAATTAAATTAATTAACATCATTGGAGGATTTACCCCATGAAAACCAAAAAACTGACACCCCGCAATGCTGCTCCTGTGCAACGGAAAAATACCGCTACCGTCTCTCGCGATGGTAATGCGATCATTCAACTTGATTGGGGAACTTTTTGTGTGCAAGAGGATCGGGAGGGAAATTGTAAAGAGTGGTACGAACTGCCGTTTGCGGGAGACGACGCAGAGTAATCTGCCCGATTCTAGCGCGAACCTCAAATCAGGTCAAAAGTCTTTTTCTCCTTGCCAAGGCGCACGGTTGCTTCCTTGTAATTGACGGTGGAGAAGCAAGGGGTCAGGGGAGAGAGGGAGCAGGGGAGCAGAGGTTGTTTCTCTTCTCGGTTCCCCTTTTCCTTGACTCACGGGTGCTAGAAGACTTAGATTCAGGGAGATAAACCCGAAAATCTGTTAAAAATATAAGATGCTAAAAAGTCTGCGCTATAATACTGGATTAAGATGATAGCACGGTAATTAGGAGAAGCGATGAACACTATCCAACTGACACCGGAAATAGAAGATTTGATTGCTCAAGAGGGATTGCGTTTATTGGCAGAAAGAGACAGAATTTACCGAGGAAGATTTGAAGAATTGAAACGGGAAGTTATGATTGGCGTTGAGGAATTAAGACGACAGGAAGGAATTAATGCCGAAGAGGTTTTTTCAGAATTAGAAGAGGATTTACAACAAATAGAGGCTAAGGGTTTCCCGATGAGTCAGAAATAATATCAAAGATTATTTTCTCACCCTCAGCTAGATTGGATTTAAAGCAAGTTAATAGTTACTTGGCTGGGAAAAATCCGCAAGCTGCTAGAATTTTAAAAGAAAAAATCCAACAGGCTTGTAAAAAATTAGCTAAATTCCCCAATCTGGGACGTAGGCGCGATGAGTTAATCCCTAGTTTACGAAGTTTTCCTGTAGAAGATTATCTAATCTTTTATTTCCCTCTTGAAAACGGAATTGAAATCGCAAGAGTAGTTAGTGGATATAGAGATTTAGATGCTATGTTTGATCTTGATTAAGAAAGCGATCGCATCAAGCTAAGGGTGTCATTCTTCCCTGCTTCCCAGTAGCATCGGCTGGGGGTTTCTTCGGGAAATTTAAGCTGATCTAAACTTAACAAAAACTCAACAAAAACTTCACAAAAACTTCACAAAAAACTATTGACAAGAAGACGTCAAGGCCGGTTAATTAAATTAATTAACATCATTGGAGAATTTACCCCATGAAAACCAAAAAACTGACACCCCGCAATGCTGCTCCTGTCCAACGGGAAAATACCGCTACCGTCTCTCGTGATGGCAATGCGATCGCTCCCCACTTTGAATTTTTGGGATTAAGGTTGCCTTTTGCGGGAGACGACGCAGAGTAGTCCCCTTGATTCTAGCACGAACCTCAAATCAGGTCAAAAGTCTTTTTCTCCTTGCCAAGGCGCACGGTTAGCCTCAAGGAATTGACGTACAATCCTAGTTAATTCGCGGGTTCTGTGGTACGGAGAAGTAACAAAACTTTACCGAAAAACTCTTGACTCGGGGAAAAAGAACTGGTACACAATAAAATTAAGTAAAAATTATGGAGGATTCGCTCCCCAAACCATAGGGTACTGGAAAGACCCTTTTGCGGGAGACGACGCAGAGTAATCCCCCCGATTCTAGCAGGAACCTCAAATCAGGTCAAAAGTCTTTTTCTCCTTGCCAAGGCGCACGGTTGCTCCCTTGGAATTGACGTACAACCGTAGTTAATTCGCGGGTTCTGTGGTACGGAGAAGTAACAAAACTTCACCGAAAAACTCTTGACTCGGAGAAAAAGAACTGGTATAACTTGACTTAAAATTATGGAGGATATACCCCATGAAAACCAAAAAACTGACCCCTCGTAACGCTGCTCCTGTCCAACGGGAAAATACCGCTACCGTCTCTCGTGAAGGCAATGCGATGATGATCGCTCCCCATCAGTCATTGTGGGCGTGGAACGGGTCGGACCCTTTTGCGGGAGACGACGCAGAGTAGTCCCCTTGATTCTAGCACGAACCTCAAATCAGGTCAAAAGTCTTTTTCTCCTTGCCAAGGCGCACGGTTAGCTTCAAGGAATTGACGTACAACCGTAGTTAATTCGCGGGTTCTGTGGTACGGAGAAGTAACAAAACTTTACCGAAAAACTCTTGACTCGGGGAAAAAGAACTGGTACACAATAAAATTAAGTAAAAATTATGGAGGATCGAACCTCAAAAAATGTCAAAAGTCTTTTTCTCCTTGCCAGGGCGCACGGTTTGCCTCAATGAATTGACGTATAACCCTAGTTAATTCAGGGCTTTCGGATACCGGGCATCGGAGGAGAAACAAGGGGAGTACAGGTTTTTGCTCTTCTGCTGTCTCCCTTTTCCTTGGCTCAAGAGTGCTAGAAAATTTAGATTCAGGGAGATGAACCCCTGCCAATAGCTTACTACCCCAGTGTGATCGGGTTGGGGTCTTCTTCTCCTTTGGCTTGTACTTCTGGCAAAAGCCTTTGTACTTTCTGGCGCATTCTTCTAAGCTGTCACCAAGTTTAAGAAAAGCAGGATGCCATTGAGTTAAGCCATCATCAGTTAAGCGTTCATAACTACCGTAGTTACTGAAATCATAGAAAAAAGTCGAACGCATTTTGGCAGCTTTCGGGTTTCCGTGAATGTAACGTAAGGTATTTAATGCCCTTTCTTTGTCTGAAGGAGGGAAGCCATCGGAAAAATACCGTCTTTCCCAGAAATGTCCTGTGCGATCCCCCCTAGCCCCCCTTGATAAGGGGGGAAGCCGAAGGCGGGGGGATCACATCGCCGTGTACCAGTTGAGAAAGTGCATAATTTTGGGTAAATCTTCTGGTTGGGCAGGTTCGATCAGATAATGGACATGATTAGACATGATACAGAGAGCATAAAGCTTAAACTGGTGTTTGTCTAAAGCCTTCTTGATGGCATAAAGAAATATCTCCCGGCATTCCCGCTTGGATAGTTTGAACTCTCGGTTATTGCAGCGTGTGGTGACGTGGTAGGAATAACCAGCTTGAAGATTTCGAGGTTTTCTTGGCATATTCTTAAGCGAAATTTGAAATTTATGATAGTCGCTAAAACTACAAAACTGCTAATGGAGACCATCAATAATGCAAAGTATTCACGCATTAAAACAACTCTATGAGCTTGATGACTCTCAATGGCTAGGAGAAACCATTAGCTTGCTTAGAAATCATCAATTTCAACAGCTAGACTTAGAACATTTAATCGAGGAATTAGAGGATTTGGGCAAAGAAAATATAATACAATTAATTGGCAGGAAGAAATTTATAACTTCCGTACTCAATTAAAGCGAGAGATGACGACCAATCTCCGCAACTATTTAGAGGAAATCCCTAGATGATAGCAACTACAACAATTTCTCCTCAATTAACCATTCCACGCCTAGAAAATGGGGATAAGCTTACTCGTCGTGAATTTGAGCGTAGATATAAGGCTATGCCAAATCTGAAAAAGGCAGAACTGATTGAAGGAATTGTTTATATTATGGCTTCTCCTCTCAGAATTAAGAACCATGGTGAACCCCATGCTGATATTATAGGTTGGCTAAGTGTCTATAAAGCCTTTACTCCCAATCTGCAATTAGGCGATAATTGTACGGTACGTCTTGATACTGACAATGAACCTCAACCCGATGCACTATTAAGAATTAAAAATGGTGGACAATCAACGATTAGTGAGGATGGTTATGTCGAAGGTGCGCCAGAGTTAATCGTCGAAATTGCAGCGAGTACCGTCTCCCTTGACTTACATCAAAAACTTAATGTTTATCGCCGTAACCAAGTGCAAGAATATCTAGTCTGGCGAGTTGAAGATGGAGAATTTGATTGGTTTAGATTAACAAATGAAGAATATATTAAACTTGAACCGAACTCAGAAGGGATAATTTGTTCCCAGATCTTCCCTGGATTATGGTTAGATAGGGATGCTTTATTAGCTGGTGACTTAGCCAAGGTTTTAGAGGTTTTGCAATTAGGAATAGCTACGCTCAAACATCAATCTAGTTAGGGTAATCTAAATTCAACAAAATCAAGACGGAGATAATCAATTATGCTAGGTGTTCATCAATTAAAACAACTCTACGAGCTTGATGACTCTCAATGGCTAGGAGAAACCATTAGCTTGCTTAGAAATCATCAATTTCAACAGCTAGACTTAGAACATTTAATCGAGGAATTAGAGGATTTGGGCAAAGAAAAGAAACAGAATATAATACAATTAATTGGCAGGAAGAAATCTATAATTTTCGGACTCAATTAAGGCGAAAAATGACGGCTAATCTCCGTAATTATTTAGAAGAAGAATTAAACTATATTTATGAAGATGCGTTAGGTTTCGTCAAAATCAAAACAGCGAATACTGTGATTTTTCCCTCTCAATGTCCTTACTCACTAGAACAATTACTGGATCGCGATTGGTTGCCATAAAAATTAATTAAACAACAAAAAGAGATGAAGAAATTATGTTAATCACAAAACCCCGCTTTCAAACCTTTGCCGAATATCTACAATATGAGGATAATTCAGAGGAATCTTATGAATTATTTAACGGAGAATTGGTAGAAATGCCACCAGAATCAGGACTTAACTTTCAAATTGCTAATCGTCTTTTTCTAGTCTTTGCTTTGATGCTAGGAACAGATAGAGTCAGAGGACATGGTTTAGAATTAGAAGTGAGAGGCGAACCGAAAAACCGTTATCCTGACCTAACCATTATTCGAGAAGAACATATTCAATTACTCTCCCAGAGAAATACGATTCTTCTTTCCATGGCACCCCCCTTATTAGTCATTGAAGTGGTTAGTCCGGGGGAAATCCAAAGAGAGAGAGATTACATCGCCAAAAGAAGCCAATATCAAGCTTGTGGGATTCCTGAATACTGGATAGTTGATCCTCAAACTCAAACTATTTTAGTCTTAGAATTAAGAGAAAATGCTTACACACAGGTTGGTAATTTTAGCAATGATGACCTAGTAAAATCTCCCAGATTCAAAGAATTAAACTTAAAGGTTTGTGATGTATTTAATTATTAATTTTATCGGTTAACCCAAGAATTAAAAAAAGATGAACGTCTTAACTATTCCGGGATTAAAAGAACTACAAAAACAAACCAAAGGCGCAGCAGAAATAACCGTCGCCATTCTCGACGGTGTAGTTGATACCGACCATCCCTGCTTCAACGGGGCAGACCTAACCCGTTTACCCACCCTCGTCCAGCATCAAGCCACCGCGGGGCAAATGTCCACCCACGGAACCCATATTGCCAGCCTCATCTTTGCACAACCCAACAGCGACATCCAAGGTATTGCCCCCCAGTGTCGAGGCCTACTCGTCCCCGTCTTCGCCGAGGATAACCGTAAACTTTCCCAACTCGATTTAGCGAGGGCGATTGAACAAGCCGCCGAAAATGGGGCAAAAGTGATTAATATTAGCGGCGGGGCCCTCACTGATATGGGAGAAGCCGAAGACTGGCTAATTCGTGCCGTCGAGATGTGTAACGAGAGAAATATTCTTCTCGTTGCCGCTGCCGGCAATGATGGCTGTGAATGCCTCCAAGTTCCAGCGGCCCTTCCCGCCGTCCTAGCGGTGGGTGCTGTTGATGCTAGAGGGCATCCCCTCGACTTTAGTAATTGGGGGGAAACCTACCAAAGCCAAGGCATCCTTGCTCCTGGAGAAAACATCTTAGGGGCAAAACCAGGGGGCGGGACTGTGCAACTGAGTGGGACCAGCTTCGCCGCGCCCATTGTGGCCGGAGTAGCCGCCTTATTACTCAGCTTGCAGGTGCAGCGGGGAGAAACCCCCAATCCTCACGCAGTCCGGGAGGCAATACTAAAAAGCGCCCTCCCCTGCCAATATGCAGACAGTGAAAATGAACCGAAATGTTTAGCCGGATTGTTGAACATTTCTGGGGCAATTAAACAACTAACAGGAGAAACCATGTCCGAATCTGTGGAAACCCAAGCAACAGTAGAAGCATCAGGCTGTGGCTGCGGTGGTACGCCCGAAACCCCTGAGGCTGAACGCCAAAAACTCGAACTGAGTGCCGCAACCAGCGCACCGGTAATTCCCGTCGCCCAAATTCCCAATCCTGTCATCACCTCTCAAGGAGTATCCATGCCCGAAACTACCAATAAACCCGTCACCCCTAGCCAAGCTGCTGAACCTGCTGGTGGCATCGTCTATGCCATTGGCACCTTGGGCTATGACTTCGGCTCCGAAGCCCGTCGGGACACATTTAAACAACTGATGCCGACAGCGGTAATTGGTGGTATTGAAGTTCCCTCTAATCCCTACGATGCCCGTCAGATGGTGGATTACCTGGCTGACAACCTCTCGGAAGCTAAATCCTTAATTTGGACCCTGAACCTGGAACTTACGCCAATTTACGCCATTGAACCCCTTGGCTCTTTTTCCCGCGAAGTTTATGCCGCTTTACAGGAACTTCTTTCGGGACAAGTACAAGCAGAAGACAGCCCCGAATATATCGAGCGTGTCAGTATTCCGGGACGGATTACTGGGCGGACAGTACGCCTGTTCTCAGGACAAGTTGTTCCCGTCATTGAACCGGATAGCCCCCGGGGAATTTATGGTTGGCACATCAATACTTTAGTCAGTGCGGCAATCGAAGCCGTTGGTGCAGAACAAACAGAAGCCCAAGAAAGCCAAATGCGCCGCACTTTGAGTAGTTTCCTCAACCGCATCTACTACGATTTACGCAATTTAGGGCAAACTTCCCAAGACCGCGCCCTCAATTTTGCTGCGACTAACGCTTTCCAAGCAGCGCAAACTTTTTCTGAGGCTGTGGGTGCGGGGATGGAACTCGATAGTATTAACGTTTCTAAGAGTCCTTTCTGTCGGCTGGATAGCGATTGTTGGGATGTACAGTTAAAATTCTTCGACCCGGAAAATAGCCGCCGCGCTCGTAAAATCTTCCGGTTTACAATAGATGTGAGTGACTTAATTCCCGTCACCTTGGGCGAAGTTCGTTCCTGGTCTTCTCCTAATTAGTCCTCTCCCCTGCGCTGACTTCTGACTTCAAGTACAGGCGAAGCATTCGGATAGGAAATCTAAGGTTTCAGCGATAGGTTATGCCCGAATGCTTCGCCCCTACCCCCATTATTTACCCCAAAACAACCGTGAGACTTCCCAAACAATCTGCTCCCGTCAAACGACCCCATTTTATTCATCCCCATGAATGCGTCGATATTGTTCATGGAGATGGCGAAGACTTGGTATCTATCTTAGTTAAGTTAGTTCATGGAGCTAACTACAATGATCCGGCTCAGTTTCAATACCCTCACTATGGCTATCTGAAAATGTCCTCTTTTGGCGGTTTTCGTTATTAGTATCGACTTCTAAAACCTAGTAAAAAACACTGGAGGAAATCAAACAATGGCTAGTAAACCTAAAGGTGCGCCAGAATCAACACCCGCTGCTGCGAATGTTGACCAACCAACCACGGAAAAACCCAAGATTGAGCAACCAGAAACAACTCAACCTAAAGCTAAATACGTTCCCGCCACTGGTTTAGAAGATTACGGACGCTGGAAAACCATGTTCAAAGATCGCAAGGCGAATCCCAATGATCCGCCGTTTCGTCGGGGTCGAATTTGGTGTTAAACACTTTCCATTAATCTTCAGGTTCTATCCCCAAGGCCCTTAACTGTTCCGCTAGGCGATCGGCTCGTTGTCGTTCCTGTTCGGCTCGTTGTCGTTCCTGTTGAGTAGATTCCTGGGAAGTTAACAACAAGTTACCTTCCCCATCCCACCAGCGAAGCCAGGGAAAGGATTGATTTTGGTATTCCCCCTGCCAAATTCCTAACTCTACCTTTAAAGGAACAATGGGATAATGACCGCGCTGATTAGGAGTCATTTTTTGGTAACGACCATTAACTAACTGGTACATCTCGATCTGGGCCTTGTTAACTTCATAAATTCCATAAAAAGGAATTTGAATCGCTCGCTCATAGATCCAAAATTTACCCTTAACAGGCGTTTTATCCCGTTCTTCTTCACCATTACCTGAGACAAATTCTAAGGCAATGACCGGTTCAATGGTTTCTTTCCACATCACAAAAGAACGCCGGACTTGACCATCAATAGTCGTGGGGACATGGGGAACATAAAACCAATCGGGAGCAACAGCACCTTTTTCTAGGGATTCTGGATGCTCTGGCAATCGCCAATAAATCCCACAATCTCGACCCAGACAGTAATTACCGTCAGGATGTAATTGCTCCAAAAGGGGTGTAATAGTATCCGTTAAAAGGTCTGCTTGGGGAGGCTCTTGATAGTTTTTCACAAAACTTCCATCTTTATCGGGGAGTTGGGTGTGGTCGGGTAAAGGGGAAGAGCAATACACCGTTGCAGAAGTTTCCTGAATTGTGGTTGAGGATTGTACCGTTGGGGTCATTGAACTCATCTTTAATTCCCCTATTTATTGTTATCTAGCTTTTATTCTATAACTGTTCTTGAAAACCTGCAAAAACTATGCCTGATCTCAATGCTATCCCCGGAATCACCGCTCTTCGCTCCCATACCCAAGGCGATCCACGCATTAAAATCGCCGTTCTTGATGGACCGATTGACTTAGATCGCGCCTGTTTTCAAGGAGCAAATATTACCCGCCTTGATCCCTATTGGTCGGAAGAATCTCCCATCGATCCGCAATACTTACAAGCCTTTTTAGATGTAGAAAAAAGTGGCAAAAGTGAAGAAGAAAAAGAGGATTTGTTCAAAGAAGCTATCCCCGATGAAAACATCCGCGAAAGTTTGCATTTGCGCTTCCATGCTAACCATATTATCAGCACCATTTGCGGCCAGCCAGATTCACCTGTAGAAGGGATTGCTCCTAACGCTACTGTAATTAATATTCCCATCGCCTATAGCAACGAAGATTTTATTAACCCTCTCAATCTTTCCCGAGCAATTAGTACCGCTATTGAACAGGGAGTTAATATTATCCATTGTGCCGCTTGTCACCCAACTCAAAGCGGATTAGCTCACGAATTTATTGATAAAGCAATTCGTCAGGCTCAAGCTAATAATATCCTAGTGATTGCCCCCGGAGGTAATGATAAAGGAGAGTGTTGGTGCGTTCCTGCGGTATTGGAAAATGTCCTGACAGTAGGAGCAATGAAAGATACAGGCGAGCCATTTAAATTTAGTAATTTTGGTGGTAAATATGCAACTCAAGGGATTCTCGCTCCAGGAGAGAATATTTTAGGCGCTCAACCCGGAACCGATGACCCCATCCGCAAAAAAGGGACTAGCTGCGCGGCTCCCATTGTGACAGGAACAGCCGCTTTATTGATGAGTTTACAATTAGAACAGGGTTTATCTCCCGATGCAGAAGCAGTAAGAGCCGCCTTGATTAATAGTGCCATCCCCTGCGATCCTAATGAAGTAGAAGAACCAGAACGCTGTTTATTAGGAAAAATCAATATTGCGGGTGCTTACGAATTAATTACCGGACAAAAATTATCAAGCTTACCCAGTTCAATAACAGAAAACGCCATCACCTCACCTATACTCAGTGGCAAATACATTTTAGATCCACAACCTATAGCAACGGGAAGTTTTAAAATCTATAAAGCTGTTGATGCAACTAACCCCGGCGTAAATCTTGCTATTAAGGTATATCAACTAAATCTGGAGGAACAACTAGCAACTGGTAATAAAACTTTTTTCAAATCCTTGAGTAAGGAGATGGCAAATGAAGCCTTAAAGAGAGAAATACAAGCTCTCACAGAGTTAAAACATCCTAGAATTATCAAACTGCTTGATTATGGTGTTGATGAACATACAGATAATGAGTTTTTGGTGCTTGAATGGATGGACTGGAATTTAGAAGATTATCTTCAAGTTTATCCCTATAAAGATTGGCATGACTTTTATATAAATATTGCCTTACCGATTCTTGAAGGTCTGGAATTTTGTCACCGTCATCACTATATCCACAGAGACATTCATCCGACAAATATTCTTATTGACAATCAAAGTAATGTCAAGCTTGCTGATTTTAACGTTTCCACGAAAATTGACAATAACGATAATAGTAATATTACCTTAGTCTCTCTGTTGAAACCTGGGCGAGGTATTTATGTTCCTCCTGAACCGGGTAATGGGCTAAACAGCTATGATAGAGATGTGTTTGCCTTTGGCATTTTAGTGTTAGATTGTTTAACTGATGTTGAATTGTCTAATTATGAAGATGTTTTAGCTGCACTACAAAAACTTGATGCACCACTACCCATTAAAAATTTAATTGCAGCGACAATTGCCCTTGATCCCGAAAAAAGACCGGCTACAGCCAAAGTTCTTTTAAGAGAATTACAAGCAATTGAAAACCTAGAACAGCTTAAAAAGCCCTTAGTCAAGGAATCTGAAATAAAACTCAATTCCCATCTGGTTAGTGGAAACACAAATCTTAATCAAGTATCATCAAATATCGCTGTCACAACTCCTGTTTCTGCAAACTTGATCAATGCTAGTCAAGCAAGCATTACTCCTAGTCAACGGTCAAACCTCGTTTATGTGTTAGGAACTTTAGGTTATGATTTCGGCACAGAAGCGCGTCGGGACACCTTTAAACAGTTAATGCCAACCATCACGATCGATAATCTTGAATTACCTCCCAATCCCTACGATGCGCGGCAAATGGTAGATTATTTAGAAAGTAATTTATCAGAAACTAAGTCTTTAATTTGGACAGTCAATTTAGAACTAACTCCCATCTATGCAATTAAACCCGTGGGAGCTTTTGCCGCCGATGTTTATCAAGTCATGCAATATATGTTGGCGGGTCAAATATTACCAGAATCCGACGAAGATTATGTCGAAAGGGTGAGTATTCCCGGTATCCTGACTGAGGAAACAGTCAAACTGTTTTCTGGTCAAATTGTTCCCGTCATCAAGGTTAATAGTCCGCGAGGAATGTATGGCTGGAAAATTAATACTTTGATTGAATCAGCGATAGAAACTGTTAGTACAGAACATGAAATCGCCGATGAAGCGAGGATGCGGCGTTCTCTAACCAGTTTCTTAAATCGCATTTATTATGACTTACGCAACGTCGGACAAATCGCCCGGGATCGCGCTTTAAATTTTGCGGCTACTAACGCTTTTCAAGCCGTACAAACCTTCTCCCAAGCAGTAGCAATGGGAATGGAATTACACAGTATTGAAGTGGAAAAAAGCCCTTTTTGTCGCTATGGTAGTGAATGTTGGGATGTGAAATTAAAATTCTTTGATCCCGAAAATGGTCTGCGGGCCAAACGAGTTTTTCGCTTTACGATTGATGTCAGCGATCGCACACCTGTAACTTTAGGTAAAGTGCGTTCTTGGGCTGTTTCTAAATAGCCTGAGTCTGCTAAGTAAGTAGTTATAATTAAATTGAAGATAGATTTTGCCTCTGATCCCCCCTGCCCCCCTTAATAAGGGGGGTGCCGATAGGCGGGGGGATCCCCCCTGCTCCCCTTAATAAGGGGGGTGCCGATAGGCGGGGGGATCCCCCCTGCCCTACTTGATAAGGGGGGGATCTGACAACTTTTAACACCTACCTACTTAAGTACCTAAGCAAAGAATGATTAATCAATAAGGCCAGGGTTAACTTGTCAAAATTCTACCAAATGTACTTAGCAAAAATGTCGATCAAATTCAATTATAATTAACTTCTTATTCAAAATTTTAGTTAATTATGCGTTACAAACTTTTAGGTAATAGTGGTCTGCGAGTTTCGGAACTATGTCTAGGAACGATGACATTCGGGGAAGATTGGGGTTGGGGGTCGGATAAAGAGGAAAGTCGGGCGGTTTTTCAGGCTTTTGCGGAAGCGGGCGGCAATTTTCTCGATACGGCCAATATCTACACAAACGGAACCAGTGAAACATTAGTGGGGGAATTTGTCAAGGGCGATCGAGAAAAATGGGTAATCGCCACGAAATATTCTCTCAACACCCGCCCCGGCGATGTCAATGCTTGCGGAAATCATCGAAAAAACCTCTTTCAAGCGGTAGAAGCTAGTTTAAAGCGTTTAGGTACTGATTACATCGATTTACTCTGGCTTCATATTTGGGACTCTCTCACTCCTATCGAGGAAGTGATGCGTGCTTTCGATGATTTGGTCAGGATGGGAAAAGTGCTTTATATCGGCATTTCTGACAGTCCTGCTTGGATTGTCTCCCAAGCAAACACCCTGGCCACCCTACGGGGATGGACACCCTTTATCGGACTACAAATAGAATATTCTCTCAAGGAACGCACCCCCGAACGGGAATTATTGCCTATGGCCAAAGCATTAAACATCGGGGTGACAGCTTGGAGTCCCCTGGGAGGAGGAGTTTTAACGGGAAAATATAATCAACCCCACCCCGTCGATGGTCGTTTAAGCATGACCGACCAACCTTTTCAAATTTTTGATCGCGATCTGAAAATTGCCGAGACTGTCCTGGAGATTGCCAGAGAAATCGGGAAATCACCGGCACAAGTGGCGTTAAATTGGCTCAGAAATCGCCCTAACCCCATAATTCCTATCATTGGCGCTCGAAAATTGTCCCAATTGCAGGATAATCTCGCCTGTGTGGACTTTAACCTGACTGGGGAACAGCTGCAACGACTCGATAATATCAGTGCCATTTCCCTCGGTTTTCCCCACGAACTTTTAGCCAGTCAATTTGTTCGCGATATCCTATTAGGAGGAGTAGCTGCACAATTGGATCGATGATGGAAGTTTTTGTTTATGGAACCCTGAAACCCAGGGAGAGTAACTATGCTGCCTACTGTGCAGGAAAAGTGATCAACTCTAGAACCGTCTACACAAGGGGGCATTTATACCATCTTACCGCCCTCGGTTATCCCGGACTGACCGAGGGGGAGGGCTGGGTGAAGGGAATTTTATTGACTTTTAACGCAGGTTATGATATTGGGCTTTTGGATGGTTTGGAAGATTATCAACCCGGCAGAGCTGCAGAAGAAAACGAGTATCAGCGTCGCAGAATCCCTATTTATAATCTAGAGCGAGAATTGATCGGCGAAGCCTGGGGATATGTGATGACACCAGCAAAAATAGCTTTTCATGGCGGTGTTTGGCTGCCTTCCGGTTGGTGGACCAGTAGCGATCGAGAATAGGGATGAGGGGGCCGATTCTGTTAAGATATACAAATTAAAAGCTTAATCGTGAAAAAATTATGTATCTACTCCTAGAAGTGGCCAGTGGCAAATTCCCCGTTTATTTCGTGGCAGTTTATGTGGTCGGTTTTCTGGCTGCTGTCACCATCGGTTCGATCGCTTGGTATAATTCTAAACGTCCGGTTGGTTGGGAAGATGCCCAAAGACCGGATATTATCCCCGAAGTGAAGACAGATGTAGATTCTGATTCTCGATCCTAGAAAAAGGCAGTTATCAGTTATCAGCTTCTGAAGGCAAGAGGCAAAAGACAGAATCTGGCAATTCTCCTACCTAAAAAGAAGGTTAGAAACTAAGCACATCAAAGCTTTTAGCTTAACGAATTAGGTTTTAGATTCGGACTTTGTTATCAGATGTGGGTTTTCAGTTCACTGATTACTGATTACTATTTACTGACAGAAATCCCCATTCCCTTCCATCTTCCCTATTCTCGATTTTGCTATGAAACTAACAGCGATGTCCTTTAATATTCGCTACGATAAACCCGATCCCGATGAGCGTAATTGGCGAGTAAGAAGGGAAGCAGTCGCGGCCTTAATTGCTCACTATTCTCCCGATATAATTGGTACTCAGGAAGCTCGCGCTAATCAACTATTGGATCTACACCGTTTATTGCCAAAATACCAAAGTTTAGGCAGCGATCGCAGGGGAACAGGATTAGATGAACATTGTGCGATTTTGTATCAACCAAGTCGGTTAAAATGTTTGGAAATTTACGAATTTTGGTTATCAGAAACTCCCGATGTTATTGGCAGTATTACCGAAGCTTGGGGTAATCCTTATCCCCGCATGGTAACGGGGGCTAAATTTGGCACTCTTGAGGGGCAAACTTTGCAGTTTTATAACACCCATCTCGATTACTATAGCGACAAAGCTAAGGACTTAGGTGCGAAGTGCATACAGGAGCGTTTTTGTCAACTAGATTTAACAAAAGATTACCTGTTTTTAACGGGGGATTTTAATGTTAATTCTCAGCAATTACCCCGTCAGATTTTAACTCAACCTCTCCAGTCAGAAATTAAATTAAAGGACGCTTTAGCCGATTTAGAATTAGCGGAACAAATGAGCTTTAATAATTACACCGATACCCCTTATTTAGCCATCGATACCATTTATTATGATAACCGTTTGCAGTTAGATTGGGCAAAAGTCGATCCTTCCCGTTGGTTGAATCTTATTCCTTCCGATCATTATCCTGTAATTGCTGCTTTTACCTTGCCCTAAAAATAGATTATTTTTGTATTTAGCAAATATATAGAGGGTAAAAGCTTCAGCAGACTTTGGTGATTCGATGGTTAAATTTGTTCGGTGTTTTCAACAGGAAAAAACTTAACAAGTGCTATTTTTGTGGCTATTAAGTAGCTGGTTATAATTAAATTAAAAATGGATTTTAGGTTCGATCCCCCCTGCCCCCCCTGATAAGGTAGGGTTGATTCATGAATCAACCCTACCCTTGATAAGGGGGGTGTCTGATAATTTTTAACGCCTACCTACTTATCGGAGCAATTCTGTTTATTTTCCTCTGGGGATAGTTACCAATCCTCTGTTTATTTGATTAATTCCACCCCATCTTTGCCGTCAATCTCCTGTAGATAAACTCTTACCTGTTCCTCGGCTGCGGTGGGGAGTTTTTTGCCGGTAAAATCTGGGTGAATTGGTAATTCCCGATGACCACGATCAACGAGGACTAATAAGCGGATTTTTTGCGGTCTGCCATACTCAATAATAGCATTAAAAGCGGAGCGGATTGTGCGACCTTTGTAGATAACATCATCGACTAAAATCACGGTTTTTCCCGTGACATCTAGGGGCATTTTGGTTTTAGCAGGAGTGCGGGTTTTAATGCGATCAAGATCGTCGCGATAGAAGGTAATATCGATCGCTCCCACGGGAACTTTTACCCCTTCTAAGCTCTCAATTTGACTAGCAATTAAATTAGCTAAAGGCACTCCTCGCGTGTAGATACCGATCAAAATCAAGTTATTTAAATCGCCACTTTTTTCGATAACTTCGGAAGCTAAACGGGTAATGGTGCGACGAATTTCGTCAGCCGAGAGAATTTCAATTAACTGTGGGGTCATAATTTTCTAAGAAAAGAGGGGATAGGGGATAGGGAAATTTTTACAGCAATGGTCTTTTTTTACTTTTTCCTTTTTTCTTTTAAAACCATCTCTATCATTAAAGAATATAATTATTTTCACTTACCTATTTTAACTCGATCGCTCATGAGTGATGAATTATTGCAAAAATCTGCCCTAGAATTAGCCCAACTGATTCGCACTAAACAAATCTCCCCCCTAGAATTAACCCATTTATACCTCGACAGAATCGAGAAATTTGACTGTCAAATCGGTAGTTTTGTCCATGTCGCTGGGGAAAGCGCCCTAGCAACCGCCAGCATCCAAACGGAACAATTAAGTCAAATCGCCGCTACTGCCGAATTACCGCCTTTTTTTGGAGTTCCCACCGCCATTAAAGACTTAAATGCCGTCGCTGGAATGCCCGTTAGTTACGGAGTCGCCGCTTTACAGGGAAATATCGCCCAATACGACGAAGGAATCGTCACCAGAATGAAAATGGCGGGTTTTATCCTTCTGGGCAAAACTGCCACTTCCCAGTTAGGTTCCTTTCCCTACACCGAAAATCCGGGTTTTTTGCCGACTCGTAACCCCTTCAACCGCGATTATACCGCAGGAGGTTCCAGTGGCGGTGCGGCGGCGGCGGTAGCGGCGGGTTTCTGCCCGATTGCCCAGGGTTCCGACGGTGGCGGTTCCATTCGTACTCCGGCGGGTTGTTGCGGTTTGGTGGGGATAAAACCCAGTCGCGGGCGCGTTTCCTATGCCCCGGTGGGGGAATTTCAAAGCGGTATCGCCACTAACGGCACTCTTTCTAAGACGGTGGCAGATGGGGCGGCGCTGCTTACCGTGATTTCGGGCTATACGACGGGCGATCCCTACTGGCTACCCGATCCGCCCTTTTCTTTCCTAGAAGCCACTCAGAGAGGCGTAAAACCCCTAAGAATCGCTTTTTCTACTTCCATATCCCCCTTCGGCGAAGCGGCTGCCGTCTATAAAAATGCTGTGATCGAGACGGCTAAAATTTTAGAGGGTATGGGGCATCATTTAACGGAGTATTCTCCCGATTTACAGGCTTTAATCGCTCCTTTTCGGCGTATTTGGCAAGCGGGGACGGCGGCGACGGGAATTCCCAAGGAGTTATTAAGTCCCCTTAACCAATGGTTATTAGACAATTCTGGCAGCGCGGGGGAATACCTGCAAGCGGTGCAGCAGATGCACGTTATTTCGCGGCAAATTGTGGCGATGTTTGATAATTTTGATGTCTTACTTTTGCCCATTTTCCTACATCAACCCCCCGGAATTGGTGAGTGGGAAAATTTACCACCGGAAGCAGCGGTTGATAAGATGATTGCTTGGATTGCCCCTTCCCCGATTGCTAATGCGAGTGGTTTGCCCGCAATTGCTTTACCAACGGGAGTTGATAGTCAGGGTTTACCTGTGGGAATCCAGTTAGTGGGTAAACCTGCTGATGAAATCACTTTGTTAGGTTTATCGGCACAATTAGAGGCAGCTAATCCTTTCGATTTGATGGCTAATTTTAAGTAGGTAGGTGTTAAAAGTTGTCAGACACCCCCCTTATCAAGGGGGATCCCCCCGCCTATCGGCACCCCCCTTATCAAGGGGGATCCCCCCGCCTATCGGCACCCCCCTTATCAAGGGGGGCAGGGGGGATCGAAGCTAAAATCTATTTTTAATTCAATTATAACCAGCTACTTAACTAGCAAGACTTTCGGTAAATTGGGGAGTAGGTAGGTGTTAAAAGTTGTCAGGCACCCCCCTTATCAAGGGGGATCCCCCCGCCTATCGGCACCCCCCTTATCAAGGGGGGCAGGGGGGATCGAAGCTAAAATCCATTTTTAATTCAATTATAACCAGCTACTTAACTAGCAAGACTTTCGGTAAATTGGGGAATAGAAGCGATAAGTTTACGCGTGTAATCACTTTGGGGAGAGTTAATAATTTGGTTAGCTGTACCCATTTCCTCAATTTTACCTTTATTCATCACCATAATCCGATCGCTCATAAATCTGACGACACTTAAATCGTGGGAAATAAAGATATAAGTGAGATTAAATTCCTGCTGTAATTCTTTGAGTAAATTTAAGACTCCCGCTTGTACGGAAACATCTAAAGCAGAGACAGATTCATCACAGATAATAAACTGAGGATTTAAGGCTAAAGCGCGAGCAATACACACCCTTTGTCGTTGTCCTCCCGATAATTGATGGGGATAGCGATCGAACCAAGTAGGATCGAGTTTAACTCGTTCTAATAAATATTCTACTCGTTGCCGTCGCTTTTGGGAATTGCCGCCGGTATGATGAATAACCATCGGTTCTAAAATTGCTTTACCGATGGATAAACGGGGATTCAGGGAGTTGTAGGGATTCTGAAAAACTATCTGTAATTCCCGTCTCAGTAGTCTTAATTTTGGATCGCTGGGGTTTAACTTAGCGAGATTTTCTCCTCGGAAATAGATATTTCCAGAAGTGGCAGGAATTAAGCGCAGAATTGTCCTTGCTAAGGTAGATTTTCCGCAGCCAGACTCACCGACTAAACCGAGGGTTTCCCCCTGTTTAACGGCAAAACTGACCTGATCTACGGCATTAAAAAAGGTCTTTACTTGCCCGAAAACTCCCTTAACTGGAAATCTAACCGATAAATTTTCTACTGATAAAATATTCTCGTGATTCTGTAAACCTGCGATTCTGCTTTCTTCCTCCTGGAGAGTAATAAACTTAACTGCCGGTGGAGTAATTTCCTGTAAGTCAATAATCTTACCTTGAGAGTCTTTTTTCACTTGTAAAAAATCGCTGACAGTGGGTAATTTTTCGGGACGAGAGTTTAAGCGAGGACGACAGGCAAGTAAACCTTTTGTGTAGGGATGTTGGGGATAATTTAATACTTCTTCTTTTGTTCCCTGTTCGACAATTTCTCCTTGATACATCACGACAATTTGATCGGCAATTTCGTTAATAACTCCTAAATCGTGGGAGATAAAAACCATTGACATTTCTCGATCACTTTTACACAAATCGCGTAATAATCTTAATATTTCTGCTTGGACAGTCACATCTAAAGCGGTGGTTGGTTCGTCAGCAATTAATAGGGTAGGATTACAAGAAATCGCCATGGCAATCATTACCCTTTGTAATTGTCCCCCCGATAATTCGTGAGGATAACGCTTTAGAATTGCTTCTTTTTGTTCTTGAATATAAGTTCTAATTTTTTCTCTGACATGACCCTTATTTTCTAAGGGAAAAGTTTCTATATACTTCTCCTCTAACTGTTCATCACTGGGTAATAAGCGCACTTCTTGCAGTAGAGAGATGGCTTGATTTTTTGCCTGTTCAGTGCTGACTTTTTGATGCAGTAAAATTGCTTCGGTGAGTTGAAACTCGATGTTATAGACTGGATTAAGAGAACTCATTGGTTCTTGGAAAATCATCGCCATTTCTCCCCCGCGATAATAACGCAATTCTTCCGGGGGAATAGATAATAAATCTACTGCTTGCATTGACTGACCTTTTGCTGGACGAAAGCAAATTTCTCCCCGGGTAATTTTTCCCGGAGAGGGAACCAATCCCATAAGTGCGAGGGAGGTGACGGATTTTCCTGAACCCGACTCCCCCACACAACCGAGAACTTGACCTTTCTGCAAGCTAAAACTAATGTTATTAACGGCGACTGTTGTTCTTTTCTGATTGGAAAATTCAACGGTGAGATGGTGAACGTCGAGAATTTTGTTATCCATAGGTCTTTAACTGGTGAAACCTAGCATCATCTTAACCTAAGTTGTCAATTTTAACTATATAGCAGTTATCTTATTGGTGAGGTGGGAAGTTTTACTTACCCAATCAGGTTACATTTTCTCTTGATGAGAAAAGCTATATTCACCTTCACTCATCAACAAATAAGAGGTGAGCTATTTTCTTAGCTTAATCATACTCACCGTGCCATTGATATTGCATCTTACTTCTATTTTTAATGATAGCTTTAATGGTGTCGGTTGAAACTTCGAGTTCTATCAGTAAACAAGTTTGTAATATTAAAGTTACGGTACACAAAAGATCACAGAGTTCTTGATTTTTTATTTTGATTTCCTTGTCTGGGTGAACTATTAAGTTATTTCTAATATAAACTACTCGCTTAATAAATTTATCTTTTAAATCTTGATCTTTGGTTATCCTAGAGAATAAACTATCATCTTGTGAGTTGAAAGTATCAGCAAAGCTTTGTTTAGTGTCGTCATTGTTTTCAACGAACAAATAGGAAATCTTATCTATAATATCTCTCAGTCTATGCTTTAGATTCTTCTCAACTTTAAACAAGTATTTAACTTTCTCATCTAAAAACCTTTTGAAATCTTCTTCCATAGGATAATTTTGAATAACTTCGCGAAGTTTTTGATAAATGCCATTTTGATAACTATCTTGAGACATATATTCGATTTTATGTTTTCCTTTTTGAGTTTGTTTATGATATATCTCCAACGCTTGCACAATATTCAGAAATTTATATTCCAGATACAATTCTGGATTATAAATATTTATTAATAGTTCCTGAAAGACAATTTTAAATTTCTCTCGCTTATCTATCCAGTTTTGAAAAATTTTTTCCAAATCATCTTTAACATTATCATAAGTTAACAGCATTTTTGACCGATGATGGACATAATCGGAATTTTTTGACAGTTTTCTTTCATTCCATATAATTTCAATCGGAGTCCTTTTATCTGGGTATTGGCTATCATTTTTATCATGTCTAGCGTGAACTGAAACAATTTGATTAGAAGAATAAGTAGCAAAGCTAAGAAAATCACGAAATTGGATAACTAAGTTTTTACAATCTTCTAAACTGCTTGAGTTTTTATTGACAATCTCAAGACCAATTATATATTTAATATCAGCACTTTCAGTGGAGCTAAGATTAAAAATCGGGACAAAATAGATACTCAGTTCCAGTTCTTTGATTACTCCTAGCTTAATATTTGGCAATTGTTCGTAAGTAACCTTGACTTGCTTAACTTCTCCAGTGGATGAAATTTCACTTTTCATATCTAAAGGACTAATTTTTACCCATTCATTTAAAGAAGAAAAATCAACTCTTAATTTTTGAAATTTGTTCAAGTCTTCCTTATTTAAAAAATCATTGTTCTGAAAATATATATTATAGAAAAGCATTTCGGGATTTACTTGCAAATTCACCAGATTTTCTCCTATTTTTGTTTTCTGGATATCACAGTTAAAAAGGCCGACAACTTTTCCATCGATAAGTCCATAAATCAGGGTTGCTTGTGATTTTAATCCATAAGGAAACCAGGACAATAGCGGGGCTAAAGTGTTGAAAGTATCATCAATATTTAAAACTAAACGTTGATTAAGTTTATGGGAAAGTTTCCCAATTACTCGTTTTTCTGGGTGTTCAGGGAGCCACCAGTAACCTTCTCTTTCAAATTCGTCAATCATATTAGCTGATCATTAAGTTTGTAGTATAAATATACCTTTTCGCATTATAGCGAATTTAGTACAAGATAACTAACAAATTTTCGGCATTAAGAAGATTTTCGTCTCTGAGCGATCGCCATTTACCGCAGACTGGCGACTTTTTTAAAGAAAAAATTTTCTTTTCTGTCTCCCCTTTGGGATTACACTGGCAATTGAGAATAATTAGCATTTATTTTTTAGCGATCGCAAGTCTTAGACAGTTTCAAAACCGTTGACTGAGGCTGACAGTAGTGCAGTTCTCACCCTTTGGCTACTTCAGTAAACTCGATGAGCTATTAAGGAATTATTGTCACTCTTGAATGAAAGACCTTCATTACCTTTGGAGATAAGAAAAGCATGGACGATAAAATTAGACCGAATCAACCAGAAAAACCAGAAAAATCGCCAAATAAAGCCCAATTTTTCCGTTGGGGTGGTAAAAAGACAGAATTAGATAATGTCACTCCCACGGGTAATGACTTTGCTGCCACTTATCCTTTAGCACAAGTGGAAATGGGAAAAACCGTCTGGTTAGTGGGATTTCAGGGGACAGGAGGGATCAATCGACTCCTAGGTATGGGATTAAACCCCGGCATTCAATTACAGGTAATTAGCTCCCAACCGAGGGGATCAGTTTTAATTGGCATTCAAGACAATCGTATCGGTATCGGGGCGGAAATGGCCGAAAAAATCCTCGTTAGTGACATTCAACCGAAAAAACTGGAACCCAAAAAAGACCTAACTGAAGTAAGAACATTTCTGCGGGAGATACCCATAGGAAAAGCGGGTAAAGTCATCGGTTATGACCGAGCATTGCGCGGATACAAAGGAAAATTGTTATCAATGGGATTAACTCCGGGGACAGAGTTTACCGTTATTCGCGTCGCACCTTTGGGGGATCCCGTCGAGATTCGAGTGCGGGGATTTCATCTCAGTCTGCGTAAACAGGAGGCAGACACTTTAATCGTCGAAGAAATAGACCCAAAAAGCTAAATTTAATCATCTAAGCCTATTAATTACTCAATATCCTAATTATGGTCAAACCCATTATCGCCTTAATCGGCAATCCTAACTGTGGCAAAACTACCCTTTTTAATGCTCTCACAGGATCCAATCAACGGACCGGCAACTGGCCGGGAGTAACAGTCGATCGCAAGGAGGGAAGATTTCAAGTTAACGGGGAAGATATCACCCTTGTGGATTTACCCGGAGTCTATTCCCTCGATGTAGAAGAAGGGGAGACAGGAATGGATGAATTAGTCGCTAGGGACTATCTGCTGTCAGGAGAAGCGGATTTAGTGATTAATATCGTCGATGCTGCCAATTTAGAGCGTAATCTCTACCTGACTACCCAAATCATGGAGATGCGTTTACCGATGTTGATTGCCCTGAATATGATGGATGTGGCCAAAACTAGGGGTATTGTGGTTAATCCGCAACTCTTAAGCGTTCGCATGGATGCAATTGTCGTCCCGATTAGTGCGGTTAAAGGGGAGGGAATCGGAGAATTAAAGCAAAAAATTGGGGAATTAGTCGATGATATTAACCATACTGCTGCTTATGTGGCTTATCCTGCGGTAATTGAGGAAGCTCTTAACGAGATTATTGCCTACATTAACGACCATAGCAGTAAAAGGATCGTTGAGCCAAGATGGACCGCTTTAAATTTACTGCAATACGAGGATCGCATCGTCCCAGAATTGCGCTCCCAGGAACTATTAAGCATTATCGTCAAGCATAGACGACAAATACACCAAGTTTTAGGGGAAGACCTTGATATTTTAATTGCTGATACTCGTTATGGCTTTATTCAACAAGTTACTCAGGGAGCCACTCAACGGACTGGACAGATAAATGATACCATGTCCGATAGCCTCGATCGGATTGTTCTCGATCGCTGGTTAGGAATTCCGATATTTTTGGGCGTAATGTACCTAATGTTCTTGTTTACAATCAATGTTAGTGCTGCCTTTATCGATTTCTTCGATTTAACTGCCCAGACTATCTTTGTCGATGGTTTGTCCCAAGTTTTACAAAAAATCCATACCCCCGGTTGGCTAATTGCTCTGCTCGCTGATGGAGCGGGGGGAGGTGTGCAAACCGTCGCCACTTTTATCCCCGTAATTGGCTTTATGTTCCTCTTTTTGTCAATTTTAGAGGATTCCGGCTATATGGCCCGGGCAGCCTTCGTCATGGACCGATTGATGCGTTTGGTGGGATTGCCGGGTAAATCCTTTGTCCCCATGCTAGTGGGATTTGGTTGCAGTGTGCCGGCAATTATGGCCACCAGGACCCTAGAAAATTCCCGTGATCGTTTAATGACGATTATGATGAATCCTTTTATGTCCTGTGGGGCCAGATTACCTGTTTATGCCCTATTTGCGGCGGCTTTTTTCCCCATAGGTGGTCAAAATATCGTTTTTGGTCTTTATATCTTAGGAATTCTCGCCGCTATTTTGACGGGATTGGTGATGAAAAAAACCCTACTCAAGGGAGAAGTCAGTCACTTTATTATGGAATTGCCTCCCTATCATCTACCGCGTCTGAAAGGGGTTTTAATTCGCACTTGGGAACGTCTGCAAGCGTTTTTATGGAAAGCTGGACGAGTTATCGTTTTAATGGTGATGATTTTGGGACTACTCAACTCCCTCAGTTTTGATGGTTCTTTTGGTAATCAAGACAGCGAGCGATCGGTTTTAAGTGCTACCAGTAAAGCTGTAACTCCTATTTTCTCACCCATGGGACTAGAACCGGAAAATTGGCCGGCAACGGTGGGAATTTTTACGGGAGTTTTTGCCAAAGAAGCGATGGTAGGGACATTAAACTCGATTTACAGCCAACTAGCAGGGGAAGATAACCCGAATAAGGGGGCAGCGGCGGAAAAATTCGACTTTTGGGGGCAAATTCAGGAAGCTATTGCCACTATTCCCGCCAATTTAGCGCAATTACCCAATCAATTACTTGATCCCTTGGGTTTAAATATTGGTGATTTGCAAGATCAAAAAACGGCTGCCGAGAAGCAAGAGGTAGATTTAGGAATCTTTGGCGCAATGGTGAAAAGATTTGATGGTCAAGCGGGTGCTTTTGCCTATCTATTGTTTGTTCTGCTCTATTTTCCCTGTGTTTCGGCCACATCGGCAGTATATCGCGAAACTAATGCCGGTTGGACTGCTTTTATTGCCTTCTGGACCACAGGAATGGCCTATATTGTTGCCACTTCCTTCTATCAAATCGCCACTTTTTCTCGACATCCGGGATTTTCTCTCTTTTGGATAGTCTTGATGGGTTTAACCGTAGTCGGGGTTTTATTCACCTTAAAAAATCTCCGTCCCCGAAAAATCAATCGTCCGGCAATTTAAAAGTAGGGTGGGTTAGGCGACAAAAAGCTAGGCAACTAACAAATTATTTAGATTCGCCGTAACCCACCGCAATCAAGCAACTTTTCTCGATTTTTTTCGCTTATAAACCATGATTTTAACCGATATACAGGCTTATCTTGCCAAAAATCAGAAAGCATCTCTGTCTGACTTATCTACACACTTTCGGATGTCAGCGGATGCCTTAAGTCCCATGCTCGATCGCTTGCTGAAAAAAGGGCGAATTCGCCTGATTTCCCTAGAAAAATGCGGAGGATGCAGCCGTTGTTCTCCGGAATCTATGGCTTTTTACGAATGGATTGAGGGCAATTCCACAGGGACAAACAGATAAAAGTTTAGTACTACAGAAGTGATCTAAGTAGGTAGGCGTTAAAAGTTGTCAGATGCCCCCCTTATCAAGGGGGGATTAAAGGGGGGACTAAGGGGGGATCGGCACCCCCCTTATCAAGGGGGATCCCCCCGCCTATCGGCACCCCCCTTATCAAGGGGGGCAGGGGGGATCGAACCTAAAATCCATTTTTAATTTAATTATAACCAGCTACTTAATTAATTTCTGGCGAAGAACCAAAGTCACTCAACCGCAGAACCTCAAGGTTGTATAATCTTTAAGAGTTATTAAGCTTTGTATCAGTTTGCCCGGCATCATTTAATGAATATACTTTTGCTGACATCATCTTTAGGTTTACTCCTAGCGATCGCTATCGTCGTCTATTTTGTTTCCTCTCGCAAGTACCAATCGTCGGACTCGGTGGCCAATTCCTACGACCAATGGACCCAGGACGGGATTTTAGAATATTATTGGGGCGAACACATCCATTTAGGTCACTACGGTTCCCCACCAGAAAAAAAAGACTTTCTAGCGGCAAAAGCCGACTTTGTGGCGGAAATGGTCTCTTGGGGAGGTTTGGATAAACTACCCACCGGTGCAACTCTCCTCGATGTCGGTTGTGGTATTGGTGGCAGCAGTCGCATTCTGGCCCGCGACTACGGATTTACCGTTACCGGTGTCACCATTAGTCCCAAACAAGTGGCACGGGCCAAAGAACTAACACCCCCAGATGTAAATGCTCGCTTTTTGGTCGATGATGCCATGGCCCTTTCTTTTCCCGACGAGAGTTTTGATGTGGTCTGGTCAATTGAAGCCGGTCCCCATATGCCGGACAAAGCCGTTTTTGCTCAGGAATTACTGCGAGTTCTTAAGCCGGGGGGAGTCCTAGTGGTAGCGGACTGGAATCAGCGAGATGACCGTCAAAAACCGCTCAATTTCTGGGAAAGTCCTGTAATGCGCCAACTTTTGGATCAGTGGTCTCACCCCGCTTTTGCCAGCATCGAAGGTTTTGCCGAACAGTTAGCGGCCACGGGATTGGTAGATGGGGAAGTGGTGACTGCTGACTGGACAAAAGCCACTCTACCCTCTTGGATTGATACCATTTGGCAGGGGGTGATTCGTCCCCAAGGTTGGTGGCAATTTGGTCTAACTGGGTTGGTTAAATCCGTCCGAGAAGTGCCGACAATTCTGCTGATGCGTTTGGCCTTTGGTACGGGTTTATGTCGTTTTGGGATGTTCCGCGCTGTTCGCGCTCAATCCCATCTGCAAGCAAGTCAGCAAGAGTCTCTCACCTCAGTTATCTAGCTGGTTATAATTAAATTGAAGATAAATCCCCCCTTGATCCCCCTTGATAAGGGGGGTGTCTGATAATTTTTAACGCCTACCTACTTAAATTAATCTTGAATATTTAATTAATCTCTGAAAGATTAATAAGGTACGGTTCTAAACTCCACGCAATTATTACTAGGATTATAGAGAGTGTAAACTGCTTTATTTAATTCTTTACCAACGCTACCAACCCCAATTAAACGCTTATCTTGAATCGTCAAAGTTTGACTTGGTTGCCGTTTATCTAAAGTAGTAACAGTGCTGGTTAAATTAGCGGACTGTAAAGAATAATCAAAAACTTGTCCTGCACGACCACAAAATAGATTATTAACTCCCACCCGTTGCAGTCGATCTAAAATTTGCCATGGGGGAGTATCGGGGGTTAATTCTTCACTAACACTGACACTACTGCCATGAATTAATAAACAATCCAACTCGACAAAACCAAAATCGAGATTTCGTAACCATTGCACCGTTTCTAAAGAAACTGCATCCCAGAGTTGTTTAGTGCTATCAATTCCATGTTTATGGATTAATTCCGTCGGTTCTCCTGTGGCTCCTAAACTGTGTAAAATTAAACATTGTTCTTCCCACCATCCCCGACAAACCTGCGGATATAAGTTATTTTTAGTGGGATAACGTATTTGTTCTACTAGCATTTCACTATCGGGATTAACACCGATAAAATCTCCTAAAATATATAAATTTTCTACAGTAACTGACCGTTGCTGAATATCTTCCAAGACCGCTTGATAGGCTGGTAAATTGCCTTGAATACCGCTTAAAATTGCCCACATAATTTCTTGATTTATCACAAATTAACGTTCGCAAACATGAGTCGGATCATCGGCTTTTTCCGCATATTCTAGACCCTTAGCCAATCGCCAAGCGAAAATAGGAGGTAAACCCGATGCTAAAATAGCCTGACAGGTTTCCTGATAGTTATAGGCCACTTCTCGCAGCTGTACCGCTGCCGTTTCTCGATCGTAAATCACATAGGTGGCATTTGGACGACCGTGACGCGGTTCTCCCACCGATCCCACGTTGATGATACGTTTAACCGGTGTGGTAAATTGCCGCGACTGTTCCCCATCGGGTTGATACACTTTTATTTGCAAGCTTCCCTCGTCGAGAGTGCGAATATAGGGGATGTGGGTATGTCCACAGAATAAAACCTCTGTATCTACCGATAAAACCCGTTCTAAAGCCGTAAAAGCGTCCATTTCGGCTAAAAGGTACTCATGGTTACTTTGGGGACTACCATGGACAAAACAGAGGTGATCTAGCTTAAAAATTTCGGGCAGTTTTGACAAATAATTACGGTTTTCTGGGGTGATTATTTGATTTGTCCACTCATGAGCTAATCTACCGCGTTTTTCTGCTAAAAGCGACGGATAACTGCACTCACAGGCATTTAATCCCTCAACGATATCCTCATCCCAACACCCTTGTACCGTGGTAATCCCCAGTTGACGGATTTTTTCCACCACTTGGTTAGGATGGGGTCCATACCCAACCAAATCCCCTAAACAGTAGATTTCTTGACAACCCTGTTGGTCTAAATCTTGCAAAACAGCATTAAAAGCGGGCATATTGCCATGAATACAGGATAAAACGGCTATTTTCATCAGATTAACTCCATTTCTGGCTCTAAAGATTCTTGAAATTGTTGTTGATAATAAAAAAGTGCCTCATCGGACAGACAACAATCACTCAGGGTATCGGCAATTGTCGGTTTATCGAGATTGCGACCGACGATTTCAATCCCACTAAAGCGATTCGGTCTCCCATCGAGATTTAAGGGGAAATTTAAGCTTTGAAAGTCTTTTTCTGGCCATTCATCCATAAATTCCCCATAAATACACTGACCATCGATGATATCGAAGATACTTTTAACCCGCAGCACTTCCCCATAGGCCCCTTGGGTTAATTCTGTCCAAAAGGTGGTTAAACTGGAAAAATCGAGGATTTCTCCCGTTAAAACGGCTCTATAAATCTGTATTTCCCGTTTTTTTGACCATTGATCACCTTTTATTGTTGTTTTGACGGGACTGATGACTATTTCATCGACGGGAACCTGTCCTTCGGGGATTTCTTCGTCTGGAGACGTAATCGCTACCCGATGACAATTGAGGGGTTTTAGAAAGCTTTCGAGGGATTGCGTGTCTAAATGCCATGGTACTTCCATATAGACCCTGTTTTCCATGGATAAACTGCTCAAAAGGTCTTCTTCTTCCCTAGAAATAGAGGACAACTGGGGAAAGTCACTCTGTAAAGTGAGATGATCAATGGGAAAAGTTTCCGTCTGGGGACTAAAATATAGACTTGGCTGCTTGCTTTGGGCGATTTGTTGGCGAATCCAATGGGTTTTTCCCGCAGCTATACCCCCCGTCACCACGATAATCATTTTGCTCCTTCTTTATTGTGGTAATGATAATCATTCTAGCATAAGTGAGATTGGGGCAAGTAATCTTCCTTAACCAATCCTCTCGACTTAGCAAGGTTATTTTGGGAAAAATTGGCGGTCTCTTGGGATATTAATCATGGTTATGGCTCTTTTCTCTAGGATACCATTGGCTTTGTCCATCGGGTAAATCAACTAAGGTAATTCCCCTCGTTTTTAATTGTGATCGCCGCTTCCGTAAAGTGCAAGGGTTTGCGATAATGAACTTGGAGAACAAAGAGATGTAAAACCATGGGATCGAGGGTTCGTTAAATTTTAAAGTTTTTATCCATAAATCATTAGAGTTCTTGCATAATTAATTTTTGAGAGTTCAAAAACGGCAAAAAATGGCATAAAATGTGTAAATAGACCATTTAATTGATTATTATTCATTCTTAATTCTCCTGACTACTGGCTCCTGACTCCTAACCCTAACAACGATTTTTGATTTCTGCAAGAGGTCTATTCATAGTTTGTGCTTTTTAATTTTTTGAGAACTAGCCAAGCATTCGTTTAGTTGTGTCAAGATTTCCTCTTTATTTAAATTTCTGCCGATAAAAACTAACTGATTCTGAGGAGATGTATCCCATTCTACCGCTTGCAGATCGTAACGAGGGCCGCTCAATTGAAAAATATGTTTTAAATCGCTTTGTTGAAACCAGAGAATCCCTTTTGCTCGAAAAACATTTATCGGCATTTTTTGCGTGAGAAAAGGCTCAAATTTATCTAGATTAAATGGTTTATCGCTAACAAAGGAGACAAAATTAAAGTCTTCAGGAGATTGATTGTTACTGAAGCTTGGGCGATTTTTTTGAAAGTCTCTCAACTGGACTTTATACAATTCTTCTTTAGTTAAACCTATATCTAACAATAAACCCAAAGGAACCTGACCATAACTACTTTTTAGGAGTCTTATACCCTCTTTTTCCCGACAAATAAACTTTTCTAAATCATCTAATTTTTTGCCACTTACTCGATCTATTTTATTGAGAATTACCACGTCACCATAACGAATTTGACTAAGGGCAATATTACTATCAAAATGATCGGCAGTAAAGGTTTCAGAATCCACGAGGGTAATAATAGAATCTAAGCGAGTCAGATATTTTAATTCCGTGGCTAGGAAAGTGAGGATAATTGGCAAAGGATCGGCTAATCCTGTGGTTTCAATGATTAGATAGTCTACGGGTATTTCTTTTTCTAAGACCTGATAGACTGTCTCAATTAAACTATCATTAATCGTACAACAAATACAGCCATTACTCAATTCTACCATATCTTCATCGATGGAAACAAGCAATTGAGAATCAATATTAATATCCCCAAACTCATTGACTAATACTGCAACTTTTAACCCTTCTTTATTGTCAAGAATATGATTTAGTAAGGTGGTTTTTCCACTGCCTAAAAAACCAGTAATAATCGTCACAGGCATTCCCGATTTAGGCAAGCAAGGGAGAGAATCGGAGAGAGGAATTATCAAAGAACTCATGGCAGCTAACCCACTTGTAAGTTAATTAATTGACAGAAAATAGGCTTTTCTCAACCCTGTTAAATTCGCCCTAAAGGGATCGATCTCCACTATTTGCTGGTTTATACAAAAGTTTCAGAGATTAGTTTTAGATAGGATCGCCGTTTGCATTTTTCCTAATAAATCTACCAGCGTCATCGAACCTAAATCTCCCCCTTGTCGAGTGCGAACACTTAGAGTTTTACTGCTAACTTCTCGTTTTCCAATCACAGCTAAGACAGGGATTTTTTCTAGTTCTCCTGTACGAATTTGTTTACCTAAACGCTCACCACTTTTATCGATTTCCACTCGATAACCAGCTTGTTTTAACTGCATTGCTACCTCTAAAGCATAATGCTGCTGTTCATCACTAACGGGTAATAAACGGACTTGAATAGGTGCTAACCAGAGAGGAAAATCTCCCGCATAATTCTCGATTAAAATACCAAAAAATCTTTCCAAAGAGCCAAAAATAGCTCGATGAATCATAATCGGTCTTTCGCGACTACCATCCCTAGCTACATATTGCATATCAAAGCGTTCTGGCAAGTTAAAATCGACCTGAATCGTGGAACATTGCCACATTCTACCGATCGCATCTTGAATTTTTATATCAATTTTCGGACCATAAAAAGCCCCACCTCCCTGATCCTCAATATAATCCCACTTTTTAGCATTTAAGGCCTCAATTAAAGCTGCGGTTGCCAATTCCCAAACACTATCACTACCCACGGATTTACTGGGACGAGTCGATAAATTTATCTGATAATTAGTAAAGCCAAAATCGGAGAGAATTTTCTCGGTTAAGTTCAAAACTCCTAGAATCTCTGCGGCAATTTGTTCTGGCAAACAGAAAATATGAGCATCATCTTGGGTAAAACCTCGCACCCGCATTAATCCGTGTAAAACCCCCGAGCGCTCGTAACGATAAACTGTGCCTAATTCTGCCCATCTGAGGGGAAATTCTCGATAGGAATGCAGGTCATTTTGATAGGTTAAAACATGAAAAGGACAATTCATCGGCTTAATTTGATAGCTTTGCTGTTCTAACTCGATCGCCTCAAACATATTGTCGCGATAAAAGTCCCAATGTCCAGAAGTTTTCCACAGATCTAAATTAGCTAGATGGGGAGTATAAAGAAATTGATAACCCGCTTCTAAATGAGCTTGGCGCCAATAATCTTCGATTAAATAACGCATTGTTGCACCCCGGGGATGCCAAAAAACTAAACCGCCACCGGCATCTTCTTGGATGCTAAATAATTTTAATTGTTGTCCCAATTTGCGATGATCTCGTCGCTGCGCTTCTTCTTTTTGTTGGAGATAATTTTGTAATTCTGCGGGGGTTTGCCAAGCTGTGCCGTAAATTCGCTGTAATTGCGGCTGTTTTTCATCTCCTTGCCAATAAGCACCCGCTACACTCTCCAATGCGAAAGCATCTGGGTTAATTTCCCCCGTCGAGTTGAGATGGGGTCCCGCGCACAGATCCCACCAAAATTCTTCCGGGGGAGAAACAGCGCCATCAATTAACGAGGGTTCTCGATCGCTCCGTCCTGCGTCTGGACTACCGATAAAATAACGGGTAATGGTTTCATCTGGGGGAATTCTCTCTAAAATTAACTTTTTGTAGGGTTGATTAAGGCGCTCGATTTCTGCGGTAATTTCGCTTCTTTCCAGCACTTCTAGGATAATTGGCAGGTTTTTCTCGATAATTCGCCCCATTTCTGCCGCTATTTTCTCCAAATCTTCGGGGGTAAAGGGTGTTGGGCGATCGAAATCGTAGTAGAATCCCGTTTCTGTCCAGGGACCAATAGCGACTTTGGTTTCAGGAAAGAGAGTTTGTACAGCCATCGCTAAGATATGGGCGCAAGTATGGCGTATTTTTAAGAGTTTTTGCGAATCGTCTTCGATAACGGGGCTTTCTGTTAGAGGATGCCTAATTTGATTGACCATTGCCAGTTAAAACGATAATCATTATCATCTTAGCAGAGGAGGGCGAACTTCTGAGAGAAAAATGCGATCAAGTCCCATAGCGGTAAGCTCAATGCTGAGGTGTTTATCCCAGTCGTTCTATGGTAGAACACGATTGAAGCGCAGAACAATCTCTAGTGGAAGCTTTGCGACGACAGGCTGCCCAAGATGATTTTCTGACACGGCAATGGTATTACACTAGGCTACGGGATGCTTATCGGCAGTTACGAATTGCCTATCCTGATCAAGAGGGATATGCAAGTATTTTAACCAATTTAGACATCGGGTTAGTGCAAAGTTCTTGAGGTAAAAAATGATGATAACCACCGCTTATCTAGATACCTGTATCTTTGATATATTTTTTAAACACAGGAGATAGATTAAACAAGATTTCTGACTCTTGAATTTTAGTTAATAAATATCTTTTTTGTAAAGATTGTAATCCTTTAATAAAGTCATCCCCTGACAAATCTAAACTTGATTTTAATTCATTTCTTGAACAATCTTTTTCTAGGTTGCTTAAGGCTTGAATAATTTGTTTTTCAATCGGCGATAATCTCTTAATTATCGTAGCTAAACTTTCCTTTATTTTTGCCGTAATAGCAATATTTTCATCTTGTAAAAACTCACTGACACAACCATGATAAACATCTTTAATTAAAACAGCAATATCTTTTAAATAAGATAAGTTTCTTTCGTATAACTGAGCTAATTTTAACCAACTTTCTTCATCTTCTAAACCTAAATTATTGAGGATTGCTCGATTATTTAAACCTTGTAATTCAAGCAAATCTAATTTTTCATCTGAATAATACATCTCTGAACATCGCTCTTGACTAATTAAAATTAAACTACTTTGATGTTCGATTTCGTTAGTAATTATTGAGAAAAATTTTTGATACTCCTTATGTTTAGTTTGATATTGCCCTGCTAATTCACCCTCGCTAAATAATTCCTGTACGTTGTCAAAAATAATTAAACACTTTTTCTGTTGCAATAATTTTAAAAATAAAGTCAATTCATCGTGATTATTTAAGATAAAATCCGTATTGATTTTAGTGAAAATATCAGTAATAATTGTGTCTAAACAATTGGATATTTTTAGATTTTGCCAAATAACTACTTCAAAGTTTTCTAAGTTTAATTCCACAAAATGCCTAACTAAGGTAGTTTTCCCAATTCCACTCAATCCTAATACGGAAATTAAAGGCTTTTTTTCGATTAATATTCTCTGTGTTAAGATTTCTAATTCTGAAATGCGATCACAGAAATTAGGGTTTATCTTTGGAGCTAAACTTAAATCATGAAATAATGTTTCTGAGGGAAACTTTTCTTTATTTTCAATCGGTCTAATGGTATCAGTTTGAGTAGAATTTATACAATAATTAATATTTTTATTTAGTATTGTAAAAAGTTGGGAATTAACTGCTTTTTCGATAGTCCAACGAAAATTAGATTTATTAAGCTCTTTTTCTTCTAATCCTAATTGCTTAGATAAAACCTTAAATATTTTATTTCTACTCACATCGCCAATATGTTTCTCATCATAACCATAACTATCTGCAATTTCTAACAATACCAAAAACAACTACAAATTTAAAGTAGAAGTTTTTTGTTAGCTCAATGGGAGCCAAAAAACATGACCAGAACAACTTTATCTATGGCATCAAAACCTACTCTGACAACCAAGGTAGATAAATTGATTAACCCTAAAACCCAATTGAGAGAAGCAAAAGTTGTTCTATTAACTTTTCTGTCAAGTCTTATTCTACTTGGATGCGGGACACAAAGCTATAGCAATTATGAACCTTATGCTCCTCCCTCACCCGTAGTTACTGAACCTGAACCTTCTTATAAGACAAATCCAGTAGGAGTTAGTGAACCTGAATCTGATCACTCACAATTATCTAATGACTCGAATTATGCACAGTTCGCACTGACACCAGAAGAAATAGAAGCTCTTCAAAAGCTTTCAACACTCACGGATGAAGAAATACTCTCTATACTTCCTGAACTCACGTCAGAACAAATGCAATATATTCGCTCATTTTTACAAACACCATCTCTTCCCCCGCAGACAGCAATTATGCCGAGCAATCCCAGTGATGATTTGACACGCTCTAATCACCACTTAGTAATGGAAATGAAAAGATTAAATCATCAGATTGAATTGCAAAGATTACGAGAAAATGCTCAAACGGGTAGTCCATTTTACTATTATAACAATCCCTAATTATATTCTTAATGATATTGACATATAAGCTCTGATATTTATGCTTCAAACAAAATAATATTTGTAAACATTGTAACTTATGGTCAGATTTTTAATCTTATCGTTTTTTAGTTTATGGTTGGTTTCTTGTACAATAAACTACAATACAGAATCTCAATCTTCTAAATCTTCAGAAAAATCAACAGGTAGTAATAATTTCCCAAATCAGACAAAAACACCACCATCGACATCAACAGGTAGTAATAATTTTCCAAATCAGACAAAAACACCACCATCGACATCTTCAGTAAATTATTTTGAAAAACTAAAAGATTATCTGCCTCCTGAAGGAGAAGCTGACCTTTATCAAACTGCTAAAGAAAAGACAGATGGAGGAATCGATGTTCAATTTTATGTATACATTGATAGAGCTTTATTTCCACACATTGTTTCGGTAAGAATTTTGTCACATCGGACAGATACTGATGTATGTGAAGAACAGGCTTCTTTAGTCATTCCTGAAGCATCTGGACAAGTTTCTTCTCTTGTGCATAAGGAAGCTACACCAGAACAATTGTCAGACCTTGCTGAACTTGTATATAAGTCCTTAAATGAAGAAGGGATTTTTATAGTTAATCCAAGTACGTTACCTTGTAAGGTTTTTCCAAATTATATATGGAATATATACAACGATAATTGAAAATGATATTGGATCTTCTCGACTTTGTGTAATAATCAGTGCTTATCATTCGCAAGAGTCTTGCTAGGCAAAGCTTTGAAGACTATATTTATGGAAAATTATCCCTATTCTTCTTCTCCCCACACAGAAACGAGAAAACGAGAAGATCCTAATATTGTTCAAGATGTGGCTAAACAAGGAATACAATATATTGTAAGTTCGTTACCTATTCCAATTGGCGGATATTCTAGAGTAGTTATGATATATTAGCAAAAAATAATCCGTGCAATCGATTATAAATAAGAACTACAGGTATTCAAAAAAAGCAATTTTATGAAAAAGACTTTTTATTTTGTTTGATTACCTGTTTTTTAAAAGGTTAGGCACCTTTAAACTACTCATTTGCTATAACCAGTCTAGGAGAGCCATTATTATAACTATTATTATAATAGCCTATGGAATTTATGTCTTATGCTTATCCAAATAAAGTGATCGCTCTTTTTTTTGTAGTAATGGCTTTAGCCATAATCAGTCCTAAAGGGCTTACTATGAATGGGGCGGTCATTTTTTTATTAGGTGCGATCGCCCTTAACTTAGATTAAAGTTTGTTAGACATCTCCAAGAGCGATAACCTAGTTACAGCCTATCTTTTCATCTTGTACTAATCAAATAGTTCGATAACTGAAATGTACATCTATCGTTGCTAATTCAATTTAACTGAAAAAATATGGGGCAATTAAAATCATTTTTATTTGGTTAAAATTCTTAACTAGAAAAACTTTTAGTCTTTAGATAATATTAGGTCGATGTCTAATTTACATACTCTGTTAATAGCGATTTGAAACCAAATTACAAACTACCCCCGTACTGTATTTTACGCTACAATTTAATATAGTCTTTAGATTTCTTTTCCTAACTATCCCTTGCCTTCATCCCTAAACCGATTAAGCTCCAACTGGCTGATAAACTAGGGATACCAGCTTTCATTTTGGAGTGAGAGAGTGGTTAAGTTAACAGATTCCCAAATTTATCAAGAAATTGGCAAGATTGTCAGTAAATTTGAGCTTTATCAATGTTATGAATGTGCTAGGGCAGTAATGCAGTGGCTAACAGACAACGAAATTGAGGGGAAAGTGATCGAACTGAAAACGCGCTATCATGATGAAGATTATATCATAAGCGATCGCCTAGGAAATGATGAATCAATTACGATTAATGGAAAACACTATGGGGTAGAAGTGAGAGGAAGAGTGTTTGATAATCTTTCTCCTAAAGGGATGATACGAGAGGATTGGCTGAAAGATTTTCATTGTCAAAGTGAAGAATTTATAATTACTGAAAGGAGAGAATGGTAAACATGGAAGTGAAAGGCGGATTGTTTGAGATTTTAGCCAAGATTAAAGCTAGACCTGGACTGTATATTGGTCGTCCTTCCGTGTCGGATTTGTTTATGTTTTTAGCAGGTTATAAAACTGCTAGGCGGGAGCTAGGAATTGAACCGACGGTAGAAGAGATGAGATTTTATCAAGAGTTTCATCAGTTTGTTGAAAAGAAATACAATCTCCATACATCTAATGCTTGGGCTAAAATTATCCTGCTCTATTGCCCAGATGAAAAGCAAGGATTTGAGCGTTTTTTTCAGTTACTAGGGGAGTTTCAACAACTGGGCAGTCAGGAAATTCATGCCGATGGGATTGAGGATAAAGAGGTTATTATGAGTCGTGTTAGCTAGTGCGATCACATAACCCAAAACCAATTGCGACTTGAAATCGTATTTACACTTCTCTCCGCACTGTATTCTACGCTACAATTTAATAAATATTTACATTTTTCTCCCTAACTAGCGATACACAGGGGAAGATTGCCTCGCATCAACCAGATGATAGACTGGGGGATAGGAGCTTTTATCAAGGCATCGGCATGACCACCAACGCAGCAAAAACTCAATAGGCAGTATTTAGAGAAGCGTGCTGATTCTTGACGACAGCAACTTTACCTTAAGGGACTACTCAAAAGATTTCAGTAGAGATGCCGAGAACCTCCACAATGACCGTTTCCTCTCCTGTGTCCTCTCTCGCACTCTGTTTCTTGAGCGAGTAGTGCTTCTATTTCTGCTAACAGTTGACGCACTGGTTGCCATTCTGCGCTATTGTTCTCCTGACATTTAACTTCCCACTCGGCGAGAATTTCCTCTAGCAATAGCCGCAAGTCTCTGGGAAAAAATGTCTGTCCTTGGTCTAATTGCTGACTAAGGTTGAGTATTTGGTCTTTAAGGGCAATGGGAACCCGAATAGTCTGAGTTTCTCCATTTTGCCATGCTCTCTTACGTCCTGCGCCGCCGCGCCATCCACCTCTTCCTGACATAATTCACGCTCCATTTCTGGACAATTTACCTGACTCCTTTAGCCTAGCATCCTTTTTTGATTTTGTGTCAATATCTATAAGCCATGTATATTAAGGATTGAGTTCGTAATCATCCCCCCTATTTTTTAGACTAACTATACTCTGCTTAGATATACTCCATAGCCAGTAAAAAGTTACCGTCAGCAAGGGCAGCGAATTAACGGGATTTTCCTGAGTTTCTGGCTCAAAATCCCGACAATCGATCGCCTCTTCCGAAAAGGCACGCATTGGATGCACCGCACATTTCAAGCGATAATCTCCGGTACAAAAAACACAGCGACTACAGGGAATTCGATGCAGCTTTTGCAACTGCCGGCGCCCTTGGGCAACAGCAAGAAAAAGGGCAGTAAAAAAGAACAGCAGCGTTATCCAGATTGCGATCGGACAAAAGAGCGGTATTAGCCTTAACATAAATCTCGATTTTTGTCAATTAAGGAATAATTACAGTTTGCTCAGAAAGAAATTCCTGTGGAACTAGAGATCGCCAGAAACTAAAAATCTCTTGACTGACGCTGTAGGGGTGGGAATAGTGGAAAAAATAACGCCCTTTGTGACAACTCCAAATGCGATCGCCTGACTTTAACCAGGGTTGCCATCCCTGCAATAAATGCCGATCAATTACCGTATCGATATCTCCCCCACAGACTAACAGGGGTACGGGAACTGTCCCCGGGGGGAAATGGGCATTCTGATAGAGATTATGGGGAGAAAGGGACAATAATAAATCCTCTTCCAAGAGATAGCGATATTCTTGGGTTAAAGCGCAGGATTGATGACCAAAAAGATTGTGAACCGATTGATTGAGCAGAGTTTGACGAGAACAAGGCAGTAATTTTGATAGCACATAATAATGAGCTTGCCAATCGATCGCCGGATAGACTCCCACAGAGAGCAAAGTTAAGGATTTTACCCTTTCTGGATAACGACGCGCATACAGTAATCCTACTAATCCCCCCGTGCCGTGGCCGACTAAATGCAGCGGTCGATCGCATTGTTTCAGGTAATCTTGTATTAATACTAAGGCAATATCAAGAGAAGCTGGCTGATCAAGAGATTGACAGTATTGCCAATCAGCGATCGCAATTTCCCTGGCTAAACAATCCAACACCGGGCGATCAAAACGGCGAAAACTGGGGTTAACATTAATCCAAACTGCATCAGGTAATCGAGACATAATAATCAAGGATATAGGGGATTTTTTAGCGATCAGTAAACAGTAAGGCTCTTCGGTTTGTGTTATGCAATGGACGGGGGTTATAAGGGATGGAACCCATATATAGAAAGGCATTTAGCGATTTTTGTCAATTATTTTCGATCTAGAGCGAACTAATCAATTAAATCCCTTGCCAGATAAGGATTTAGTCGATTTATGCCCCCCTATCGAACCATATCAAGTAACGAAGATCCATCAGTAGTCGGTGAAAAGAAAGCTGCGAACTAGCCACTTAATACTATTCACTGGTAACTGATAACTGATAACTGGTAACTGATAACTGATAACTGATAACTGATTGATAGCTAACTAAACGCCAAATTCGCCCTTAAGTCCCGCGACCCAAGTTTTGATCCGTTGTTCAGTTAAATCGGATTGGTTGTCTTCATCGAGGGCTAAACCGACAAATTTGCCATTTTTTAGGGCTTTCGACTCGTTAAAATCGTAACCTTCTGTCGGCCAGTAACCGACAGTTTTACCCCCCAGGGAGGCGATTTTTTCTTCCAGTATCCCCAGAGCATCTTGAAAGTTATCCGCATAACCGATTTGATCCCCCATCCCGAAATAAGCGACCTTTTTGGAGACGAAATCAATGTCATCCAATTCATCGTAAAAACCCGCCCAATCGCTTTGTAATTCGCCGATATTCCAGGTGGGACAACCGATAATCAGGGCATCGTAGGGGGCAAAATCCTCGGTAGAAGCGGAGGAGATATCGTGTAATTCTACAATTGCCTCACCTCCAAATTCTTTCTGAATCATTTCCGCCACCGTTTCGGTTTTGCCGGTTTGCGTGCCAAAAAATAAGCCAATTTTTGCCATAAAATTTGTCCTTGTTGCGAAATAAGTGAGTTTAACTCTTAATTCTCCTTGATAGGGAATAAAGCCCCTGATTACAGTTTTCTCTCTCTGAAACTGGCATTTCCTGCCGGCAAGAACTACAGTACCAATAAGAGCGAGAGCGTCCAATGTGATGCAGCAATTTGGTGTTACAACAGGTACAGTAAGGCATAAGGGACAGTTAGAAAGATTGATCAGCGGGGAAAATTAGGAAAATCGATAGTTTATCCTAATCTTCCTTGAAAAAACTAGGCTTCTATCGCATTTAAGGCTTTTTCTACTCGTTTAAAGTCAAAACCCATCGCGCGTAAAGCGTGCCAGAGATGACCTTGTAAAAAGAAGAAAGCGAGGAAAAAGTGGGCATTAGCCAACCAACAGCGCGCCGTATGTACTCCAAAGGGCAATTTCACCGTGTCGGCAAAGTAGGGAGCAATTCCTAACTTCACTTCTAAAATTGGCCCGTAAAATTCGACTGGATAAGCGAGGGTATTTACCCCACAGAAATAGGCGGCCACGAAACCAGCTAGGGCAATTCCGCCCAAAGAATAGGATAAAATGGCTTCTCCAGAGAAAATCAGCACATTTCTCGCCCATTTGAGCGGGGGAACGATAATATGCCAGATACCGCCCCCAATTAACATTAAACCGACGTAGATATGACCACCGACTAAATCTTCGAGATTGTCCACAGTAGCAAAGTGGGTTTGATAGCCATAGATAACCCAAGGATCGAGGGTTGGTTCACTAACGACTCGGACAGCGCCGATAGTTGCGTCGTATAATCCCCCCCAGTACATAGCTTTGGCCACTAATAATAATGCAGCTATACCTAAAAAGAGCAGATGATGACCGAGAATAACTCCTAATTGTCGGGGTTCACTCCAATCGAAATGGAATTTTTTCCCCGGACCGGAGGAATCTTTCAGGGTTTCTGGGACTCTTAACAGGTGAAATAAGGCTCCTGCTCCCAAAACTGCCGAAGAAATCAGATGAATTGAGCCAATCACGAAAAAGGGATAGATATCGATGATTTGCCCCTTTTCTCCGACTCCAAAGCCTAAAGTGGCCAGGTGCGGCAGTAAAATTAAGCCCTGTTCTGCCATGGCTATATCGGGGCGATACTGGGAAATTTCAAATAAGGTGAAGGCTCCTGCCCAAAAAGCGATTAAAGCAGCTTGGGCAACGTGGGCAACGATAAATAAGCCTGATTTATCGGCAAAACGGGCATTTCCTGCCCACCAGTCGTATTCGATCTGAGGATTATCGTAGGTCTGCATGGCATCTTTTAACAAAAATAGAACCAAGCTTATTGATAATTATATGCAATAAGCTTTAAGTCTTAGTCTAGAATAATTCTCAATAAAGTCAAGTTAAGAATTGTTACAGTTGCTCGGCATACTTTAATACATCAGTATTTTTAGCCTGATCAGCCTTTGAAAATCAAGGCTTTTCAGCATGAATCTTGGATCGCAGCTAGAGTAATCACCTCAAATAATTGAGAATAATTATTAATTAATTTTTAACAAAGACTAGAGGATAATTAGCTTGTCATCACTTAAACAAGCGCATAATTGGGCATTAAAGAGCATAAATAAGCTTAAATATGCTCTTTATTTAATTTTTAACCTGAAATCTCTTTTTTATTCGATAAAATACCCGCCGGCGCTATTCGCCTCCCCGTCGGTTGTGGTAAGGGACTTGCGCTTTGATAATGTACCTTTTGGGCGAACGCAGTTCGCCCCTACATTGTCGACAAAATCCGTTACTGTAGGGGCGCAAAGCTTGCGCCCTCCGATCGATTGGGATATGATTCTCACGCAAGTCCCTAAGCTGTACTGAATTTAAACTGCGTCAGAGTCTCTGAGCGCCCATTTATAGGGATTGCAGCCTCTGGATTTTCCTTTCTCTCCCCTCCCCAGTTCTGAAAAGATACTTAATAGAGCCGTAGATTAACAACATTGTCGTTAAAGTCATGGCCATAATTAGGGGGGCAATTTTGGCTAACCAGAAAGCCACGAAGATTATGCCGATTCCGTCAGCGAGTAAGATGGGTAAACGTGGCCCTATGCCATGGTCAATAATTTTTTCCGTGCTTGGCTGCAGTTGAATTTTGGCTAAACATTGAAACCAAATTTGACTGACTAAAACTATTAAAGCTCCCCATCCTATCCAGAGGGCAGCCACATAAAAGCCCGACAATTCTAAAACAATTGTACTAATTGTAACCATAAAAAAGCGATCAAGGCGAGGATCGCTGGTTTTTTGCTGAAATTGGGCAATTTCTGCCAAGTCCACCGCTGCCATGCGTGCCTGTTCTATACACATCACCAGGGTACCTAGGGCAAGAATAGCAGCGGATAGGTTTTCCGGTGAGAATATTTGGGAGATTATGCCTAAACTAGCTGGAAAAAACAGTAAAAAAAGGATCGTTCGTCTCATCTATTCGGGGTGGGGTCGGATTAAGATAAGAAATGCTCTTGACTTGATCATTTCTGTAATGTCTTGTTTGCCTCCTTTTCAAAATGCTCTCCTTCTCACCCAAGCTTTAACCCATCGTTCCTATGTTAATGAACAGTCCCAATTGACGGAAAATAACGAGCGCCTAGAATTTTTGGGCGATGCGATTTTGGCTTTTTTGGTGGGCGAACTTTTGTATCAAAAATATCCCGCCATGAACGAGGCAGAATTAACCCGTTTGCGGTCAAATTTGGTCAAAGAAGAACAATTAGCGCAATTAGGCATCGAAATCGGCCTGGGGGAGTTAATGCGTTTGGGTAAGGGGGCAATTAAAGATCGGGGGCGATCGAATCCTACCCTATTAGCGGACACTTTTGAAGCGATAATTGGGGCTTATTATCTAGATTCGGGGTTAAATGCGGTTAAAAACTATCTGCACGGGCTTTTTATCCCTGTAGCCTCTCATTTAGTCTCTCAACAATCGGAATCGCCATCTTTTATCGATGCCAAAAATCTCTTTCAACAGTGGGCGCTGGCCAATTTCGCCTCTAATCCAGAATATGCGATCATCGATGTGACAGGACCCCCCCACGCTAGGGAATTTACTGCCGAAGTGCGGGTTAATAACCTTCTCTACGGTACAGGTAAAGGTAAACGGAAACAGGATGCCACCAAAGCGGCTGCCGAAGATGCTTTAAAGCGCTGTCAATGGCAATAATAAATAAGGCCAAACCTACTTATCTGAGGGGCCACCAATTAACTTTATCCCTGGTGGCACTGTACACTTCTTTTAAACCCTCGGCATCCAGTACCCGAATTAAATCCCCCGTCGATTCTGAGGCAATTAATCCCACGTTTTGCAATCCTTTTAATACCTGTTCGACGGTGCGTTGATTGAGTTGACAAGCGCGAGCAATCATATCGACGGATAGATCAAAAGTATAGATATTTTCGGCACTCGGTTGACTGCCTAATTCTCTTTCTTGATAGATTAAAGCTCTGAGTAAAGTGGCTACAGCTTGGGGTGGATAGCTACTGCAATTAAGCAAATGATACTCGAATTTTTGCTGTAATTCAAATAAAAAACAGTACCGTTGACGAAAACTTTCGTTATCGTTGTAAATCTTTTCTAGCGCCGATAAGGGAATTTTCAGGACGTGGGTAGTTTTATAGGATTCCACCAAACAGGGAAAGGCGCGACTGGCTAAACCATAACTAAAGGGTAAACTCCTCATGCCAAAACAGCCGCCGGGGTAGGTAATGGCAATAATCCGGTCGAGGGGGGTGCTGCGGACGACGATTACACCCTCATTCAAAATCACATACAAAACATCTAGAAATTCATCGGGGAGAAAAGCCGTATAGACTGGACGATTGGAAAATAGCGTCTCTAACTTGAGATTGTCAGCATCCAGATACTGACTTAACCAAGCCTCCTCTAGTCCGCGAAAGAGAAAACTCTGGTTAATCAGTTGTTGTAGGAGGGTTGTTTTTTTGGTTTTGACGCTCTTGCCCATAGTCTCAAACCTAGATGTAGCACTGATTCCATCTTCTCACAGTTTCCCTTGTTATCACCTTATTTCCAATTTGTTTTATAAATGTATTGAAATTTTGTTTTCCATGCTGTAGGATTAAACTACACCTGAAAACAGATACAACCTCAGAGTAAAGCTTAGGAGCGCCGCCGATGCAGTCATCCCAGTCTTGTTTATCCCTACTCATGGCAACTGTCCTGACGGGAGGAATGCTGGCATCTTGCACCCCATCCCCCACCAATAGCGGCAATGACAGCCAAAAACCCGTGACTGTGACACTTGTTTCCTATGCTGTCACCCAAAGTGCCTACGAAAAAATCATTCCCAAATTTGTCGAGGAATGGCAACAAAAAACGGGGCAAAAAGTAACTTTTGAACAGAGTTATGGTGGTTCCGGTTCCCAAACTCGTGCCGTTATCGATGGTTTAGAAGCGGATGTGGTAGCGTTGGCTTTAGCTTTGGATACCAAGAAAATTGAGCAAGCGGGATTAATTCAACCCGGTTGGGAAAAAGAAGCTCCCAATGACTCTATTGTTCATAAATCTGTAGTGGCTTTTGTTCCTCGTGATGCCAATATTAAAATTAATAAATGGTCAGATCTAGCCAAGGATAATATTAAAGTTATTACCGCTAATCCCAAGACTTCTGGCGGAGCGCGCTGGAATTTTCTCGCTCTTTGGGGTTCGGTGACGCAAGCGGAAGGCAGTGAACAAGCGGCGCAAACTTTTGTCGAAAAAGTGTTTAAAAATGCGCCAGTTTTACCTAGAGATGCTCGTGAATCTAGTGATGTATTTTTTAAACAAGGCCAGGGAAATGTGCTAATTAATTACGAAAACGAGATGATTCTCGCTAACCAAAAAGGTGAGAATTTAGCCTATACTGTTCCCACTGATTATAATATTTCTATTGATAATCCCGTGGCGGTTGTTGATGCCAATGTGGATAAAAAAGGTACGAGAAAAGTGGCGGAAGCTTTTGTGCAGTTTTTATTTACCCCAGAGGCACAAAGAGAATTTGCTAAGGTGGGGTTTCGTCCCGTTGAACCGACGATAGTTAAAGAGTTTGAGAGTAAATTTCCTCAGATAAAAAATCTCTTTACCGTGCAGGATTTAGGCGGTTGGGATAAGGTACAAAAACAATTCTTTGAAGATGGAGCCTTGTTCGATAAAATTCTGACTAAAGCTGGTAAATCTTAAGGAGAAAAACCATGGATAATCAACCTCAATGGCAAACTATTAATCATCCCCAAAGTGATTTACATCTCGATCAATCGGGACTTGATCGCCCCACGTCCCGACGAATAAAAATTCGGGTTCCTAAACAATATATTAACGAGCCAATTATAGCACGTTTAGGGTCTTTTCCAGGTCTAAAAGTGAATATATTTTCCGCTTTGTTAGCTGCCAATAATAATCAAGATGGCTGGTTTGATCTACAACTACAAGGCAACTCTCAAGGTATAGAAAATGCCCTTTCCTATCTGGCAGATTTAGATGTAGAAGTTTGGTATGATTCAGCACAAGTTCTTGAAGAAGCGGACAATTGGTAATCTCTAGCAATAATAAACAATGGCTAACCCACAATTATCTTTATCTCCCAGTCAACCCCTGAAAAAAGTTTCTATTCCTTGGGTAATTACCATTAGTTATCTAGTGGTTTTGTTGGTTTTACCGGCAGCGGCACTATTTGCTAAATCCCTAACTCTTGGTTTTGCCGAATTTTGGCGTGTTGCCACTTTACCGATTTCTTTATCCGCTTACCAAGTCACTTTTTTTACTTCCTTAATTGCCGGACTGATAGACGGAGTTTTTGGCACTATTATCGCTTGGGTATTAGTGCGTTATCGATTCCCGGGTAAAAAAATTGTCGATGCTTGTGTGGATTTGCCCTTTGCTTTACCCACTTCTGTTGCTGGTTTAGTCCTAGCCACAGTTTACAGTGATAACGGTTGGCTCGGTCAATTTTTTGCCCCCTTTGGCATTAAGATATCCTTTACCATTTTAGGGGTTTTTGTGGCGATGTTATTTATCGCTTTACCCTTTATTGTCCGCACCTTACAGCCGGTTTTACAGGAAATGGAAAAAGAGGTAGAAGAAGCGGCTTTATCCCTCGGTGCTTCCTCTTGGCAAATCTTCTGGCGAGTTATTTTTCCCACAATACTACCCGCTATTTTAACAGGAGTTGCCCTCGGTTTTGCCAGAGCGATCGGTGAATATGGTTCTGTAGTTATTATCTCCTCTAATATCCCCTTTAAGGATTTAATTGCCCCAGTTTTAATCTTTCAAAGACTAGAGGAATATGATTACACAGGGGCGACAGTAATCGGCATGGTTTTATTACTGGTTTCTTTGTTCATGTTAGTAGTAATTAATTTCCTGCAGCAATGGGGGCAAAAATACAGGGTTAAGTAAAGGGTAAAAAACATTAGAGTATAACCGGAGACAGATCAAAATGCTGAGTCTAAAAAAATCAACCAAACCGAAAGAGCGGGATTACAAACCCCTACTAATTATCATCGCTCTTGTCTATCTGGCACTATTATTATTTATTCCCGCAGCGGCAGTATTTTACTATGCTTTTCGCAATGGATTCCAAGCTTTTTTAGAAGCGGCGGGAACTTCTGACTTTATCGAAGCGGTAAGATTAACAGTAATTATTGCCCTAATTACTGTACCTTTAAACACAATTTTTGGACTTTGTGCCGCTTGGGTAATTGCTCGCAATCAATTTCGTGGTAAAACTTTATTAATTAGTTTAATTGACTTACCTTTTGCCGTTTCTCCCGTGGTAGCGGGTTTAATGATTGTACTGCTCTATGGGCGCAATGGTTGGTTAGGTTCTTTTTTAGAACTTTTCAGTATAAAAATACTTTTTGCTTTACCCGGAATGGTATTAGCAACTATATTTGTTACTATGCCTTTTGTCGCTAGAGAAGTTATCCCAGTCTTAGAAGAAATTGGCTTAGAACAAGAGGAAGCGGGGCGCACTTTAGGGGCAAATGATTGGCAGATTTTCTGGCGCGTAACTTTACCCAATATTCGTTGGGGGTTGATGTACGGAGTGCTGTTAACTAATGCCCGGGCGATGGGGGAATTTGGGGCGGTTTCTGTGGTTTCTGGCAGTATTTTAGGTAGAACTGCCACCCTGCCAATTTTCGTAGAACAGGCTTATAAAAATTATCTCACTCCTGCTGCTTTTAGTGCGGCGGCTATTCTCGCCTTACTAGCGGGAGTTACTTTAATTATCAAAGAAATTCTCGAACGTAAAACCGCCCACAAAATTCATACTACTTAACTACAATTAACCTAAAAATATGAGCGGGCGTTGGGTTTCATGCTTCAACCCAACCTACGTTCTACAAAAAACCTAAAAATTATGAGTATTACTATCCACCAAGTTTATAAACGTTTCGGCAATTTTCAAGCCTTAGATAATATCAGTTTAACCATTCCTGAAGGCAAATTAGTCGCCCTCCTCGGACCATCGGGATCGGGAAAATCCACCTTATTACGTTCAATTGCGGGATTAGAAAGTCCCGATAGTGGCGCGATTATCATTAACGGACAAGATACCACCCATCTGGATCCTAGACGGAGAAATATCGGCTTTGTTTTCCAACATTATGCCCTATTTAAACATTTAACTGTTCGTCAAAATATTGCTTTTGGCCTAGAAATTCGCCAGCAAAAATCGCCAGTAATTAAGAAAAAAGTTGAGGAACTATTAGAATTAATTCAATTACAAGGATTAGGCGATCGCTATCCCGCCCAATTATCGGGAGGACAACGGCAAAGAGTAGCTTTAGCCCGCGCTTTAGCCATTCAACCGAATGTATTATTATTGGATGAACCCTTTGGAGCTTTAGATGCAAAAGTTAGAAAAGAATTAAGGGTATGGCTGAGAAATTTACACGAAGAAGTTCACGTTACCAGTGTTTTTGTTACCCACGATCAAGAGGAAGCAATGGAAGTGGCCGATACGATTGTTGTGATGAATCATGGTAAAATTGAACAGGTGGGTTCTCCCGCCGAAATTTACGATCATCCAGCCACACCTTTTGTGATGCAGTTTATTGGGGAAGTGAATATCTTACCCAGTTTAGCAGGATTAGGAAATGGACATCATCCGGGGGATAATTCCACCGTTTTTATCCGTCCCCACGACCTCGAAATTATGCCCAATCAAGATGGGTTGAATAGTTGGGCAGTGGTAAAAAGAGTTATTCATTTAGGCTGGGAAATACAGGTAGAATTAATGTTAGCTGATGGGGAAATGGTGGTAGCTTACCTCAATCGTGAGGAATACAAGCAATTACAGTTACAACCAGAACAAACGGTACATTTAAAACCGAGAAAAGCGACCCTACTCACTGATTTTGACAATAAAAGTGAGAAAGTTATCGATTATTCAATTTAAAAACTTTAGTTGTGTTACAGCTTTTCTGATCAAGATGAAGTTTAACCAGATGTTCATCGACTAGGGAAGACAATCTCTCGGCTGGCTGTAATTCTGGCGAAAGCGGTTGTCAAGGATTGAGATGGCCCTGTGTTTGTTGTGGGAAAAGGGTTTTATCAATTATGCAGGGCTGATTTGTAAGTAGCCGGTTGCGGGTTCAAATCCCATTTAACAACTTTTGATTCAAGGGCTAATTTAGTAGTGTGATTGCTCTAAAATAAGGTCATCGCCCAATCAGTATATAGCAATGACCTTAATCGCTGTCATCGATTACGACATGGGAAATCTGCACTCTGCCTGTAAAGGACTGGAAACCGTGGGTGCAGTGCCGAAAATTACCGATTCTCCCCTAGATCTCGAAAAAGCTGACGCTATTGTCTTACCCGGAGTCGGTTCTTTTGATCCTGCCGTCCGGCAAATTCGCGCTCGTCATCTCGAAAAACCGATCAAAGCGGCGATCGCTAATGGTAAACCCTTTCTCGGTATCTGTCTCGGTTTACAAATTCTCTTTGACTCATCAGAGGAAGGTCAAGAGGCGGGTTTAGGGATTATTCCGGGGACAGTGCGCCGTTTTCGCTCGGAACCTGGCATTACTATTCCCCACATGGGTTGGAATCAGTTAGACTTCACCCAGCCGGATCATGCTCTTTGGCAGGGATTACCCCCGCATCCTCACGTCTATTTTGTCCATTCCTATTATGTTGATCCCCTTGATAGTCATCTGACTGCCGCCACCGTCAGCCACGGCAGTCAAACGGTGACAGCAGCGATCGCTCGTGATCGTTTGGTGGCGGTGCAGTTTCACCCGGAAAAATCCTCGACTAATGGCTTAAAAATTCTGGCTAACTTTGTTGAACAGGTGCAAAAATTAGCTTTAGTCTCCTAAATAAGCCTTTAAAACCCGCTCGTTTTTTTGGATTTCGCTGGGAATGCCATCGGCTAAATTTGTCCCTTCTGCTAATACCCAAACGTAGTGACAAAGGGACATAATCACATCCATATTATGCTCGATAATTAAAAAGGTAATTCCCTGACGATTCCATTCGATAATATGGTCGCTGATTTGACCGATTAAAGTGGGATTAACTCCGGCGGCTGGTTCATCTAATAAAATTAATTTTGGCTCGGTCATTAGCACTCGGCCAATCTCTAATAATTTACGCTGTCCTCCCGATAAAGCCCCCGCATAATCGTGCGCTTTTTCCCCCAGACCGATCGAATCTAATATGTCCAAAGCTTTGTCACGATTTTCCTGTTCCTGTTGGCGAATTTTTGCCCCCTGAAACCAGACTTTGAGAAAATTTTCGCCCGTTTGTCCAGGACTAGCTAAGAGCATATTTTCTAACACCGTTAATCGGGATAATACCCTGGCGACTTGAAAAGTTCTTACACATCCTTTTAGGGCAATTTGATAGGGAGGCAGCTGATGAATGGGCTGACCATCAAGAAAAACTTCCCCTTTATCCGGGCGAATAAAATTAGATAAAAGGTTAAAAAGTGTAGTTTTGCCGGCTCCATTTGGTCCGATTAACCCGGTGATGCTGCCCTGCGGCACATCCAAATAAGCATTATTGACGGCGCGAATGCCTCCAAAACTTTTCGATAATCCTTTGGCAGAAAGTAACATATATAAATTATGAATTATGAATTATGAAGTGGGAAGTGTTTTCAGTGAAGAGTAATCGATGAACTGATAACTGATAACTGATAACTGATAACTGAAATTATTTTCCCAAAGTTAACTCCTCTTTTTTGCCGAGGATACCCTGGGGGCGCCAGATCATTAAAACCATGAGCAGCAGACCGATAATCATAATCCGTAAAGCCCCTAATTGGCTATCATTAAAAATATCTAATTGGGGCAGAATAAAGCGAGTCAGGGAATCGTAAGCCCAGAAAATTACTGCTCCTAGTAAGGTGCCGGCATTGCTACCAGAGCCACCGAGAATGATAATAATCCAAGCGTTAAAAGTCAATAACGGCTCAAAATTAGTCGGGTAAATAGTGGTTAATTGCCATGCTAAAAAAGCCCCGGCTAAACCAGCGATCGCACCGCCTAACATCAAAGATTGTAACTTATACCAAAAGACATTTTTTCCCAAAGCCCGGGGAATTTCTTCATCTTCCCGAATCGCTTTGAGGATGCGTCCCCAAGGCGATCGCAAAAGTAATTCTAAACCAGTATAAACGAGAGCGAGGAGTATTAAAACTACCACCATCAGCCCCGCTTTGTAATTATAATCATTCAAGGCAATTACACCGTTTATATACAGAAAAAGCAGTATTATCGCCCCTAACAACCCCCAAAAGATTAAAGCTCTCTTTTGCGTCGGTTGATAGCTTTTACCGCTAATTTGCCCCGCTTCGCGCCATTGTCGTTGCAGATTGCGCCCCAATTGCCAGAGAGCAAAGATAGCAAGCAGGGTAAACAGGGCAATAATTAATAATTTGACGGGAAAACTGGGATTTATATCCAAAGGTAGGGGATAACGTTGTAGTCCGAAACTACCCTTCGTTAACCAATCCTCGTTAAGCACCAGCAAACGAATTAACTCAGACACCCCGATGGTGACAATCGCTAGATAATCGGCTCTTAATCTCAGGGTGGAAAAACCGATGGCTAATCCCAACAATGCCCCTAGGATCGCCCCGACAATAGCGGCAAAAATCATCGGTACACCCTGTAAAGTTAATAAAACCGTTGCATAAGCCCCTAAAGTGGCAAAAGCAACGTGACCAAAGTTAATTAAGCCAGTAAATCCCCATTGTAGATTTAAACCGAGGGCAAAAATCGCGTAAATACCCGCCCAAATTGTCAGGGAAACTAAATAATCTGTCATCTTAAGTAAAAAGTAAACAAGGGGTTGGGGGAGTGGGAATTATCAATTATGAATTATCAATTATCAATTATGAAGTGGGCAGTGGGGGAGATGGGGGAGATGGGGGAGTGGGGAGATGGGGGAGTGGGGAGATGGGGAGAAAAAAAGCTGATGGCTGACGACTGATCACTGAAAAAGCTGGTTACTGCTAGTATAATATCAGTTAAAACGGCCTCTGTAGCTTGATGGACAATTGTGACGAGCGGAGGGTGCTAGGCTATCAATACTGAAAAAACCTTGTCCTGTTAATTTCTATGCCTCTTTTGATTCTAATTGCCGATGATGACCCCGGTATCCGCCTAGCGGTCAAAGATTATTTAGAATTAGCAGGTTATAGTGTGGTGGCGGCGAGTAATGGTTTGGAAGCTTTGAATTTATTGGATACCTATCATCCCCATCTTTTGGTATCGGATATCAAAATGCCCCGTTTGGACGGTTATTCTTTGGTGACTAAGGTGCGGCAACAGCCAGAATTTAGGTTATTACCGGTAATCTTTTTAACCGAAAGAGGGTCAACGGAGGAAAGAATTCGCGGTTATCAAGTGGGTTGTGATATCTATCTTCCTAAACCTTTTGAGATGGAGGAATTAAAAGCGGTTATTCGCAATCTTTTAGAGCGAGCGCAAATGGTGCAAAGCGAACGTCAATATCAGAAATTAAAACCAGAAGAAAGCCCCAAAACTAGGGATGTTTTAACTTCTTCTTTACAGGACGATTTTAAGTTAACTAATCGCGAGCGGGAAGTGTTAGAACATTTAGCCCGGGGACTTTCTAACAGTGAAATTGGGCAAAAACTGCATCTTAGTTCTCGCACGATCGAGAAATATGTTAGCAGTTTACTCAGAAAAACCAATACTAACAATCGGGCTGAATTGGTTCGTTTTTCCCTCGAACATAGATTAATCGATTAGCTGAAAGAAAAAACTTAAATTTTGTTTTTTACTTCCTCCAAAAGACTGCCACAGGAGTCTAAAAGTAGCTCGATTACGCGGTCAAAACCTTCACGACCACCGTAGTAGGGATCGGGAACTTCTTTTTCTGGGTGATAACGAGCATAGTCACACATTAACTTGACCTTTTCTTGATATTTTCCTGTCCGATCTAGGGATAAAATATCTTGATAATTGGCTTTATCCATGGCTAAGATTAGATCAAAATTCTCGAAATCTTCGCGGGTAAATTGTCTGGCTGTCCCTTGCAGAGGAATACCGCGTTTTTTGGCCGCCGTATTCATGCGAGAATCGGGAGGAGAACCGATATGATAACCGGCAGTCCCCGCAGAATCACAGAGGATTTTATTACCTAATCCTTCTTGTTCAATCAGATAAGTCATGATATTCTCGGCAGCGGGAGAACGACAGATATTTCCTAAACAGACGAAGAGTAGTTTATAGGGCATAAATTCACTGGTAGAATCATCACTAAATTGCCAATTATAGGGCATTTCTAACATCCCGATAAAGATTTATCCTCAAAAAACTCCTCGCTGTCCATTAACCTAATTTTGGCTAATCCCAAGCTTTCTAAATAATCTTGCCACCCTTGGGGGGTATCTTCGATCGCTAATAATCCTAATACCCTAGCTACGTCTGCTACCCAGGGTAGGGTATGAATTCTATAACCCTGCCAGTTTACTTCTAAGGATAACCAAGCGGGAATCTCTTGGGGGTTAAATTGTTGGGAGGCAAGATAATCAGCTTGAAAGCAGTAAATCCGAGGTGGTTTTTGACTCTCTAACAAGGTTAAACACTCCTTCTAATCTGGACATTAATCTCTTGACTCGTATTTTAGGGGAACCTCAGCATAATTTTTGTTAAATATGAACTTCTCTTGTCAAGAAATAGTTAAGTTTGCTCAAGACAATTTACCCTTAATTCTCCCCTAAGCGAGGACGAATAATTAAATAAATTGCCGGACCGATTAGAGGCAATAGGGAAATTACCGGCAACAGGAAAGGATTTTTTAACCCCCGTCGGGTTAGATCATCTTGCAGCAAAATTGGACATAATACGGTTAAAAGACAGAAATCTAAACTCATAACATGAATAAAACGGCTAGTTTGCCACTGATGCCAAAAATCAGACCAATTGCCGTTAATTAATCCGTAAGCGATTAAAATTGCCGCAGTAATTAGGGCAATTACTCCCAACCAAGGTGAGTCTAAAAGTTTAATGACCAGATTTTTTTTACCGGTAAAATTGCTGTTGGGTTGACGGAGAGTTAGATAGGGTAAAATAGCGAAAGCACCCACGGCAAAGGAGGCAAAAGTAAAGGGCCACGCGATGATTTTTTGGTCACGACCATCGATAATTAAAAGGCTAGTGTAGATAAGTGGCCAAACTCCCATCAGGTTAAAAAGAGCGATAATTAACGGGTTGATATCTTGCCATTTCCCAGTGGAAAGATCGATAATTAAATTCACTGTATCTGGTTGATCAGGGGGTGCTAGTAAAAAAGCGTATAATCCGAAGCCTAACCAAAGTAACCCGAGAATAATTTTTGTTAACATGGGAGTAGATAATTAGGTTAATTGAGTAATCGGGTCTTCAGCATATATATTACTAGAAAAGTGATCAAAAAATCAAGCAATATTACCTAATCAATGATCATTAAGTAGGTAGGCGTTAAAAATTATCAGATGCCCCCTTATTAAGGGGAGATCCCCCCGCCTATCGGCACCCCCCTTATCAAGGGGGGCAGGGGGGATCGAACCTAAAATCCATTTTTAATTTAATTATAACCAGCTACTTAATTTTTAGGGAAGACGACGAGGATTCATGGTTTCTCCTGGGGTAATTTCTGCACTTTGAGAGTGGAGTAAGCGAGTTTGTTCGAGGATAGTTTCTAAGTCTTCATCCGAGAATTCTTCTACATAGTTTAATTTCACTTCTTCTAGGAAGATAATTAATAACATCTCGATTCTTTCTAGACTGTGACGGGATTGTAATTCCCCAGCGAGAGATTGCCCGAAACGCTGGACTAATTGCTGCAATAAACGTTCAAAAACTTCGTCTTCCTGGGTAATCTTGTCAGCTATATTAACAAAAGATTGATACAATTGACTAGATAGACGATTGCTCAAGTCAGTTTTTAACCCTTTCATACCGGGTAATCGCAATAAGCTCTGATACGCAGGAGTTTGACTGAGAATTTTCTCGATATTGTATTTAATTAAAGCTTCTGCTTCCGGTTTAACTTGCGGTAAAACCTTGTCAACGGTGCTATTAACTACTAACCGAAAAATTTCGATAACTTCATTAGTATCATTGAGATTATTATAGCCGCCATTGAGGGATCGATCGAGAAATTTCTCCACTTGTCCCCGTCGGATATATTCCTGTATTTGATTAATAATTCTCAGGACAATTATCTCAGTAATATCTTTAGAAATTAGCGCAACTAAACCTTTAACTGCCTGTTCTTTAATCAACTTTAAGTTAATAATTTTAACTTGGTCTAGGCGAATAACGGTAGGAATAAATCGCAACCATCTCCAGATAGGAACAAACAGAAAAATATCATACCATCGCCATAACATAGCCTCGCGCCAACGCAGGCCTTTATGAGTGCGAGCAATCCACCAAGTTCTCAGCATAAATTCCCAGAAAAAGATGGTACCAAATAAAAAATCGATCGCCTCAAAGTTATCTATCGGTCTCCCATCTTCTCCCAGGGGACGAAAATAATTAGTTTCTATTAAAGGTTGAATTTCTTGATTAAAAAATTTCAACTCTTTTTCCCAGCCATTTTGACTGAGATAATCCCAAGTCCAAAACTTCTGAAAGGCTGCTTTTGCGGAAACATTTTCTGTTTTAAAAACCCGCAAGCGCATTTTATTTTTAATCTTTTCTAAAGTCCCAGTTTTCTCCGCCGAGGCAAAGGGATTATTATCGACCATATTGACACTATTCTGGCGCAAATTTTCTAAAATTTTCTCAATCTCTTGGCGATATTCTCCCAGATTAAACTCTGGGTTAAAGAGTTTTTGATTAATTATTTGATTAAGTTTATTAACCGTATCTAAATATTCACTGGTACTGCGATAGGGTTTAATCCCTTTCACCACATCATACTTAGCGATTCCTTTAACAAAGGGAATTTCTAGGGGTTTATCGGGAGGTATTTGTAATTCTTGAAAGGAAATCGTCCCGAATTTTATTGGTTCATTAAATCTTAATAAAGTTATTTGCAAGCGTCCCTGTAACCAAAAATCTCGCAGGGGAATATAGGTTAAATCGAAAATAACCAGAATATAATTACATAACACCAATAGGGCCATGCAAGTCTCAAAGAGATTGCGCGGGGAAAAACGACGGTTTCTGCTCACGGGGTTTTTAGTCAAAGTCATTAGCCTAGAAAGCACACTTTGACTATGGTAAACCGAAAACGCCTAATTTTTTGGACCAAAAGCGATAGAAGTAGTGAAAAAAGGAGCGGTTAAACTTAGTTCTGCCTCAGCAATTAATAGATGTGGTCTTCTATTCTGTGATAGCATCCTAGCAGATTCAGTTATATCCCAAGTTACGGCGTTTTTCCTAAAGATGAAGCCTCGTAGCCTCCTAGGGTGTGTTAATAAAGTATTGACAATGTAAATACATCCTGCCTATACTACAAGTATGGATGTCTATTTTGTCCTCAGTGGCATTACTTTTGTTTGGAATGACGAGAAATCTAGGATTAACCCGATCAACCATGACGGTATTACGTTTCAGCAAGCAGCAGAAGTCTTCTTCGATCCACTGCTGGTTGTTGTTGATGCAAGTCGCAATGATGAGGCACGAGATGCGATCATTGGGTTAGATAGACGGTGGAATCTCCTGTACGTCGTTTATATTGAGCGTGAAAACGACATCATTCGGATCATTTCGGCTCGCAAAGCCACACGCAAGGAACGTGAGTATTATGAAAGTTGAGGCATTAAAAAAACGACTGGAGAAAAATCGCCCTATGACTACAATCACGATTCGTATTCCCGAAGATGTGATTGAAGATTTAAAGCGGGTTGCACCGTTACTTGGTTTCTCAGGTTATCAACCTTTGATCCGTGCTTACATTGGACAAGGGCTGCGTGCGGATTTGGAGCGTCTAGAGGGAGATACAATTTCTGCTCTCGTTGCTAGTTTGAAGCGTCATGGTGTAAGTGATGAAGTGCTGCAAGAAGCGTTGAGTGAAATTACTCCGCGTTAGTCTAGGTTTTCGGCCTCCTAGGTTGAGTTGAGCGAAACAATACGGGGTCGAAAATGGCTCAATTCGATTGAAAAAGCGAAACCCAACCACCTCAACGGTTGTTATTACTTATATAATAGACTACATAAGCTTTATTGATCGCTTTGTTCTATGTCCGAATCAGCTGCTGGAATTTCTGTTTCCAAACCCCAAAATATCTGGAAACGACAAGTTAAAGTCAATCTGAGAAGTCTCTTTAGTACCCTGGGAAAAGCCGCTCTTAACGGGGCATTTTTGCAGTGGGATGATCTGGCCGAAAATGGAGTAGAAGTTTTAGATGATCTTGGTTTAAGTCGGACTCCGGGGGAATTAGCGGGTTTATTAATAAGTCAATCGCTAATGAAAGCGATGAAAGGATTACTTAAAAGTAATGCTGATTTACTGCCCCAAGAAGTTGAAAAGCTGCCTTTAAAAGAACTTTACCGTCAGATTACCGACTTTTTAGAAGAGCCGGAATTAATTCTCGATCAAGATTTTTTTGAGCATCCCGAAAGATTACCTATAGTCGCACCAATCCAAGCAGCTTTTTTACGGTGGTTAACAACAAATAATTTAATCAGTAATTCTCAGGAAGCGAAGAGCCTAAGTAACCGTTTACCAGCTTATTTTGTCTTAGCATTGCAGGAGCAATGGAAAGATAAACGAGATGAATACAGTCTGCTTTTAGATGAAATCGACACTCCTTTTAACAATGCTTGGAAACGAGAAAGAGGCTGGTTACATTATCGAGCTTGGTTGCAAAAACAGATCGATGAACCTATTTTTTGGGAAACCTTTAGTTTAAAGCAAATTTATGTACCTCTACGGGGATTTTATGAAGAAAAAGAAATAAAAGCCACCCCAGACACAGATTACCATCGAGAGCCATCATTTAAACGCATTGTTATCAAACTCCAAGAGCAGTTAGAAACATGGTTAGAAGCGGCAAAATCCGATGATGCTATCCGTTTATTGACCGGTGGGCCGGGTAGTGGAAAATCCTCCTTTTGTAAGGTATTTGCTGCCCAACAAGCTCGCTTAGAAAAACAAGTTTTATATATTCCCTTGCATCGCTTGAGTTTCTCCACCGATTTAGTAACAGCAGTTCAAACTTTTGTTCAACATGACGGTTTTTTACCAGAAAATCCCCTAGAACCGAGGGATCAAGATTTAAAATTACTAATTATCTTTGATGGCTTAGATGAGCTATCTATGCAGGGAAAAATCGCCCAAGAAGTCGCCCACAATTTTATTAATGAAGTACGAGAAAAAGTCCATCATTTTAATCAAAATAAAACCCGTTTACAAGTGTTGATTAGTGGGCGTGATGTGGTGGTACAATCCAATAAAAATAATTTTAAAAAACCTCAGCAAATTATCACTATTTTACCCTATTGGGTTGATAAAAGCGATGATTTTAGCGATGTCGATAACTTATTAAAAGTCGATCAACGTGATCAATGGTGGCAACAGTATGGGCAAGCTAAAGGGAAAAACTATGCACAATTACCGCCGGAATTATCGGGGAAAAATTTACAAGAAATTACCGCTCAACCGCTATTAAATTATCTTATTGCTCTCACTTTTGAACGAGGCGAGGTTCAATTTTCCCAAGAAACTAACCTCAATAATATTTATGACAATTTGCTCAAGGCAGTCTATGAGCGAGGTTATGAAAAAAATAGTCCAGGCCACCGGGCTATAGAAGGGATTACAGAAAAAGATTTTGTGCTAATTTTAATGGAAATTGCCCTTTCCTGTTGGCATGGTAATGGTAGAACCACCACCGTTATAGAGATTGAAGAACATTGTGAAAATAATGGCTTAAAAAATCTCCTAAAAAATTTCCAAGATAGTTTTCAAAGCGATTCCCAAGGGAGTATTACCCGTCTTTTAACAGCCTTTTATTTTCGAGAAAGTGGCGATTTACGAGGCAGCGAAAAAACCTTTGAATTTACCCATAAAAGTTTTGGTGAATATTTAACTGCCCGCAGAATTGTTGACCGAGTTAAGCAAATTCATAGGAAATTACAAGACAGTGAAAATGATTATGACAATGACTATGATCCCAGACAAGCTTTAATCGCCTGGGCGACTTTATGCGGACCGACGGCAATAGATGAATATCTTTTTAGTTTTATTGTCAATCAAATGCAATTACAGTCCCCAGATGAAGTGAAACAGTGGCAGAAAACTCTGGGTCATTTAATTGAATATCTTTTGGTCAAAGGAATGCCGATGGAGGGTTTAAAAAACCGCCCCAATTTTCAGGAGGAAATGCAACAGGCACGCAATGCCGAGGAAGCTTTATTAGCGCTATTTAATGCCTGTGGGCGAGTCACCGAAGAAATTTTTCCCATTCAATGGCCTTCTCGTGAAGCTTTCGGCAATTGGTTGGCCCGTCTTCAGGGACAAAGAATAGATTTTGAGCCTATGTTGGTGTTAGATTGCCTCAGTTTTCTTGATTTACAAAACTGTCTGTTGATACATCGAGATCTTGGCGGGGCAAATCTTCAAAGGGCAAATTTTGCAGAGGCAAATCTTAGAGGGGCAAATCTTCAAAGGGCAAATCTTGAAGGGGCAAATCTTCAAAGGGCAAATCTGGTCGGGGCAAATCTTAGAGGGGCAAATCTTAGAGGGGCAAATCTTAGAGGGGCAAATCTTAGAGGGGCAAATCTTGAAGCGGCAAATCTTGCAGGGGCAAATCTTGCAGGGGCAAATCTTGCACGGGCAAATCTTAAAGGGGCAAATCTTGAATGGGCAAATCTTAAAGGGGCAAATCTTGAATGGGCAAATCTTAAAGGGGCAAATCTTGAATGGGCAAATCTTGAATGGGCAAATCTGGTCGGGGCAAATCTTAGAGGGGCAAATCTTAGAGGGGCAAATCTTGAAGAGGCAAATCTTGAAGGGGCAAATCTTGAATGGGCAAATCTGGTCGGGGCAAATCTTGAAGGGGTTAATTTTAAAGATGCTAACGTCAAAGGGACGATTCTCGATACGGAAGTTAAAACCGAGTGACTCTTCTAGGTTCTGTGTGATAAGTTTAACTTACAATATGATCGATCAGTCTTTGTGTCCTTTGTGTCTTTGTGGTTCGTTCCACCCCCTCGCTAGGAAGAATGTATCTTAGAATACATTTTACCCACCAAACCCAAGAGAGCCGCCTTAGATATTCTTCAACAGCTTATCCCTACCTAGGATGAAAATAATTATAAATTTCCTTAGCTAATTGTTCCCCAATTCCTGTCACCTGTTGCAATTGTTCTAGGGAAGCTTCGCGAATATAATCCAGAGAATGAAAATGAGCTAATAACTCTTTTTGTCGCTTAAAACCTAAACCCGGTATCTCATCCAGACGGGAACGGCGACTTTTTTGCATCCTTTGTTGTCGGTGAAAGCTAACAGCAAAGCGGTGCGCTTCATCCCTGACTCGACGCAATAATTGCACTCCGGGTTGTTCCTTATCCGTCTCTAAAGGAGAGGATTCCCCTGGTAAAAAAATCTCCTCTCTCTGTTTAGCTAAACTAACAACTTTTACCTGTTCTAATAAATTCATCTCCCCTAAAACTGTCACCACTGCCGATAATTGTCCTTTTCCCCCATCAATCATGACCAAATCGGGAAAATCATCACTTTCGGCAATATTATCGGGATTTTCGGCATAACGACGGAAACGCCGGCGAATTACTTCTGCTAAACTGGCAAAATCATCGGAATGGCCGATTTTAACCTCGGGATTTTTGATTTTATAATGACGATAATGTTGATTAGCGGCCACCCCATCGATAAACACCACTCCCGACGCGACTGCATTAGAACCCTGAATATGAGAAATATCATAACCCTCGATGCGGTGGGGTAGTGCCGGTAAATCGAGAATTACCGCTAAATCCTGCAAAGACTGTAAATCTCGGTCGGCGCTTCTTTTCGTCTTTTCTAACTCATAAAGAGCGTTTTTCTCCACCATAGCTAATAAATCCGCTTTACTTTGCCGTTGGGGGACAGTTAACTCGACTTTGCGACCCTTTTTTTCCCTTAACCACCCCGCTAACACCTCACCTTCCGGTAATTCGCAGGGTAACAGGATTTCGCTAGGAATTTCCACCCCTTCCACCGATAAATAATGTTCTTCTAGGACTTTTTGCAGGATTTCTCCCTCGTTTGCTGACTGACTATCGGCAAAAAATCCCAAACGTCCCACCAAACGACCAGAACGCACTTGGAATAATTGTATGCAACAATGCTGCTCGTCCTTAGCTAAAGCGATCGCGTCCCGGGATACGGTATCATCAGGTAAAGAGACTTTTTGATCGGTATTAAGGGCCTGTAATCCGCGAATTTGATCCCTAATCGTGGCCGCTTGTTCAAAATCTAGGTTTTCCGACGCTTCTAGCATCTTTGTCGCTAATTTCTCTAATAATTCTCCCGTTCTTCCCTGAAAAATCATCGCCACTTTCTGCAAGGTTTCCCGATAATCTTGGGGACTAATTAATTTTTGACAAACCCCCGGACAACGACCGATATCATAATTTAAACAGGGACGGTCTTTAAAAAGAGGTTGGGGACGTTGACGCAGGGGAAAAGTGCGTTTAATTAGGTGTAAAGTGTGGCGCAGCAGCCTAGTATCGACGTAGGGACCATAATAACGGTCTTTTTGGTTATTTATGCTACGTTTGCGGGTGATAAAAATGCGCGGGTAGGTTTCCGACCAAGTAATACAAATGTATGGATATTTTTTATCGTCCTTGAGGAGAGTATTAAAATGGGGCTGATGTTGTTTAATTAGATTAGCTTCCAGGGCCAAGGATTCTGCTTCCGTGTCGGTGACGATAAATTCAATTTCTGTCACCTGTCGCACCATCAAAGCAATGCGGGGACTGAGGGGTTGACTGGGACGAAAATAGGAACGGACTCTAGACCGGAGTTTTTTGGATTTACCGATGTAGAGAATTTCGCCATTTTGGTCGCGCAGGAAGTACACCCCCGGTTCGAGGGGAATTTCCCGAAGACGATTTTCTAGGCGATCGAGGTCTTGGATTAGGGTAGAGTTAAGATTATTCCCGAACATCTTTTTATATTAGGGTTTGCGGCAAAAAGTTTGTCTTGGGTGTGGGGTGTGGGGTGTAGGGTTTTACCGATTTTCAGGGAAAAAGTCCAGGAATTTTCCCCCCCATTACTCCAATGGCCGGTACTTTTGGATTTCAAAAAGGTCTAAAAGTCTTATCGAACAATGTTTTTAGATTTATTCAGCAAACCCTATGTTAGAAAAAAAAATTACGTCAGTGGGTATTAGCTGACGTTTGGCAAGATATTCGGGGCAAATCTTCACAAAAATTAATAGGCTTCTGATTCGATTTGCTTAATCGGGACGAAACATTCCCCGGGGAGAAGAATCGGTTTATTGTTAAAAATCAATTGGCCGCGATGATTGTCGCGGTTAATAGCGACACCGAAAGGACGTTTACTAACTCTGCTATTGAGGGTACAGTAGATGCGATAAATGCGTCTGGCTGCCCGTAAGACAGTAGGATCTAACAAAATTGGGATTTCCATATCGACACGCTGTTGTTCTGTTTTCTCGGATAGGGCCACCATCTCACTCGTCTCCCCACGATTAAATTGACGTATTTATTAAATCAATGGTATATGACGATTTCGGAATTTGTCACTTTTGTTAGAATTCTAAAACTTTCAGGATGGCCTGGCCCATAGCTTGGCATCCCACTAAGGTCATACCTTCTGAGAAAATATCTCCAGTACGATAACCGAGGTCTAAGACTTTTTCTACGGCTTTTTCCAGCGATGCTGCCGCTAAAGGCTGATTTAGCCCATATTTTAACATCATAGCAGCACTGAGAATCTGGGCGATCGGATTGGCTTTATCTTGGCCGGCGATATCCGGGGCCGAACCGTGGACGGGTTCAAAAACTCCCACCCCAGCAGTCCCTAAACTAGCGGAGGGTAACATTCCGATACTACCGGTTAACATGGCCGCTTCATCGGAGAGAATATCACCGAATAAATTGCCCGTGACGATAGTATCAAATTGTTTGGGGGCCCGGACTAACTGCATGGCTGCGTTATCGACGTAGAGATGAGACAGTTCCACATCGGGATAATTAGCGGCCATTTTCGTCACCCGGTCGCGCCAGAGTTGGGAAACATCAAGAACATTAGCTTTATCGACGGAACAGAGTTTCTTGCCGCGTTTTTGGGCAATTTCAAAGGCTACCTTAGCGATGCGGTCCACCTCCGATTCCAAGTAAACCATGGTATTTACACCGCATTTTTCTCCCGTTTCTGTCTCAAAAATCCCCTTCGGTTGACCGAAATAGACACCCCCGGTCAATTCCCGGACGACCATGATATCCACTCCCTCGATAATCTCCCGTTTGAGACTAGAAGCGTCGATTAATTGCGGAAAAATGGTGGCAGGACGCAAATTAGCAAAAAGACCTAAACCAGATCTTAAGCCTAATAATCCCGTTTCTGGCCTTTGCTGCCGGGGTAAATTATCCCATTTATAACCCCCGATAGCGGCCAGGAGAACAGCATCACTATTTTTACAGGCGCTCAGGGTTGCTTCGGGGAGGGGACTGCCGGTTTCATCAATGGCTGCCCCTCCAATTAAAGCGGTTTGGAAGTCCAACTGGAGGTCAAATTTTTTAGCGATGACTTTCAGTATCTCTACGGTGACAGCGAGGATTTCCGGCCCGATGCCATCGCCGGGTAGTAGGGTAATGCGATACTGTTGCGTCATAGTTCTAGAACGGTAAAATAGGTCAGACTCTTGATTATAACATAGTTAGGGTTGGCTGAATAAATCTAAAAACCTTGTTGGATAAGGCTTTTAGACTTTTTTCCCATCAAAAAGTGCCAGCGATTGCAGTGATTGGGAGGAAAATTCAGATACTTTTTCCCTGAAAATTAGGTCATTGAACCCCTGAAAATCGGTAAAACCCTACACCCTACACCCTACACCCCACACCCGGCCTCCAGGAAAAACTTTTTCAGCAGACCCTAATTAAACAAGCAGTTAATCCCCGATAACTAAACTAATTCCACATGGGAATCATCCCCAATCATAAAGCGTAAAGCTTTTGGACGTTGGGGTGCGATTTCTAATTTTGCCCGTCGTCCAATCACACTATCAACTATGCGCTGATGAATGCCAATAATCGTGGCATCTTTGAGAATTACACTGTGTTCTATGTCGGCATCGATTAATTTTACTCCATTAGCCACACTGCTATAGGGACCGATAAAACAATTCTCGATGTGACAATTTTCTCCAATAATGACAGGACCGCGAATGGTACTATTAATAATTTTACTACCCTGACCAATTTGTACCCGTCCGATCACCTGACTATTAGGATCAATTTCTCCTAGTAAAGCGATTTCTAGAGAGGTATCGAGGATAATCCGATTTGCTTCTAATAAATCATCTTTTTTACCGGTATCTAACCACCAACCCAGTAGTTTATTGGCTTCTACGGCTTTATTTTGATTGATTAATTCTTGGATAGCGTCGGTAATTTCTAACTCACCCCGGCCCGAAGGTTGAATAGATGCGATCGCTTGGTGAATGGTGGGGGCAAAAAAATAAATCCCCACCAAAGCTAAATTTGAGGGGGGTTCTTTGGGTTTTTCGACTAAGTATAAAACTTTGCCGGTTTCATCTACTTTTGCCACCCCAAAAGCACTGGGATTAGACACTTTTCGCAGGAGAATTAAAGCATCAAGGGACTGTTTTTGGAAAGAGTCTAAAAAGGGCGATAAATCATCCTCAATTAGGTTATCACCCAAGTACATAATAAAGGGGGAATCTCCTAGGAAAGATTGGGCAGTTTTGACCGCGTGAGCTAATCCGGCTGGTTGATCTTGGCGAATATAAGTTATCTTAGCCCCAAACTGTTCACCACTGCCCGTGGTCTGACGAATTTCTTCCCCAGTTTCGGGACTGATAATAATGCCAATATCGGTAATTCCTGCGGCGACAATTGACTCGATTCCATACCATAAAATCGGTTTATTGGCCACGGGAACTAACTGTTTTGCCCCAGTATAAGTTAGGGGACGTAACCTCGTACCTTTACCACCAGATAAAATTAGCGCTTTCATAGTTTTAAAGATTAAATAGTTGGTTGAGCATAGCTTTGAGAGAATCCCGCCAATAGGGAGGAATATAACCCAATTGTTGCGAGATTTTTTGACCGGAAAGAACCGAATAGGCCGGACGCACTGCCGGGGTAGGATATTCAGCAGAAGTAATCGGAATTACTCTCTGAATTTTTAGGGGAATACCGCTTATTTTTGCCTCCTCAAAAATCGCTTTAGTTAAATCAAACCAACTGGCGACACCGCTATTAGTAAAATTATAGATTCCTGGGGGATTATCGGCATTAATTAAAAGCTGAGTAATGGCCGTGGCGATATCTTTGGCCCAAGTGGGACTTCCCACCTGATCAACAACTACTTTTAACTCCTCTCTTTCCTTACCTAATCTCAGCATAGTTTTGACAAAATTACTTTTGCCATAACTACCGTAAACCCAAGCAGTCCGCAGGATAATTGCCTGAGAATTAACAGTCTTAATCTCCTCTTCTCCCCTTAACTTTGATTGTCCATAAACCCCTAAAGGATTAGTTAGATCGGTTTCTAGATAGGGAGTATTTTTTCGACCATCAAACACATAATCGGTGGAAATATGGAGAAATTTAGCTTTAATTTTCTCGGCAGATTCCGCCATAATTTTCGGGGCTGTAGCATTGATAGAATAGGCTAAATCTGGCTCGGTTTCGGCTTTATCCACTGCCGTATAAGCGGAGGCATTAATGAGATAATTGGGGTGAATTTCCCTAATTAACTGGCCGATTTTTTCCGAGTTGGTTAAATCTAGTTCTTCTCGACCGATACTAATAACTTCACCTAACTGGGGTAAAGTTACTTGTAACTCTTGTCCCACTTGACCTTTAGCACCAATTAATAAAACTTTTTTCATCGTCTTTAGGGGAAAACTTCCACGGATTTAAAGGGTTGTCCAGCTTGGTCTTTAGGGGAGAGAATCGGGGGGACTTCTAGGGGCCAATCAATCCCTAAATCGGCATCATTCCAGGCGATGGTTTTTTCGTATTGGGGATAATAATAATTAGTGGTTTTGTAGAGAAATTCTGCTCGGTCGGAGAGGACTAGAAAACCATGGGCAAAACCTTCGGGAACCCAGAAAATACGTTTATTTTCCGCACTTAAAACACAGCCTACCCATTGCCCAAAAGTGGGGGAACTTTGACGCGCATCCACTGCCACATCAAAAACACTACCGTTCACTACTCGCACCAGTTTACCCTGGGGATTGGGGATTTGATAATGCAATCCTCGCAGGACATTTTTTAAGGACATAGAGTGATTATCCTGGACAAAAGTGGTATTAACCCCAGTTTTTTCTCGAAAATCTTTCTGATTAAAACTCTCCAAGAAAAAACCTCGATCGTCTCCGTAAACTTGCGGTTCAATAATTAAAACATCAGGAATTTCCGTCGGAATAACTTTCATAAAATCGGAGACAATATAACTTTTGCGGGTAGTTTAGCACAAAAGAGTATTTTTTTCTAAAGTTTTTTATTAATCTTTCCTCGGTAACTGAATAATGATAAGATGAGCCTAACTTAGTCAGAGCATAAACGACGTGGTACAAGTCTCTACACACACCGCTACTCAATCTATCCCCGTGGAGGGAGAAGCCTTAAAAAACTGGTTACAGACTAGGGCTAATCAGATTATCGCTGGCGATCGACTCAGTAAGCAAGAGGCCCTGGCTTTAACTGCGATCGAAGGTCAGGAAAATATTTTCAGCTTATGTGAAGCTGCCGATCGCATTCGTCAGGCCTGTTGTGGTAATACGGTGGATTTATGTAGCATTATCAACATAAAATCGGGAAGTTGTTCGGAAAATTGTAGTTTTTGTTCCCAATCCGTCCACCATCCCGGACAAGATTCGCCTATCTACGGTTTAAAAAGTCGCGAGGAAATCGTCAGCCATGCGAAAGCGGCAGCCGACGCGGGGGCCAAACGCTTCTGTTTAGTTAGTCAAGGTCGGGGATTAAAGTATAATAGCCCCAAATCCAAGGAATTCGAGGAAATACTGGCCACAGTTCAAGAAATCATCGAAACCGCCAAGATTAAACCCTGTTGCGCCCTAGGAGAGTTAACCCTTGCCCAAGCGCAAGCCTTAAAAGAAGCCGGAGTTACCCGTTATAATCACAATCTGGAGGCTTCCGAGAATTTTTATCCTAACGTCGTCTCCACCCACAGTTGGCAGGATCGGGTAGAAACGGTAAAAAACCTGAAAGCGGCAGGAATTCAGGCTTGTACCGGCGGAATTATCGGTATGGGGGAAAGTTGGACTGATCGCATTGATTTAGCTTTTTCTCTGGCGGAATTAGAAGTGGAATCAGTGCCGATTAACCTATTAAACCCCAGAAGTGGCACCCCTCTAGGTCATTTACCCAAACTGGATCCCTTTACTGCCCTAAAAGCGATCGCTATTTTCCGGTTTATCTTACCCCAACAAATCCTCCGTTATGCTGGGGGACGAGAGGCGGTGATGGGAGAATTGCAAAATCTGGGGCTAAAATCGGGAATTAATGCTATGCTGATTGGGCATTATTTGACCACTCTAGGACAACCCCCCCAACAGGATCAGGCGATGTTGGCTGATCTTAGTTTAATAGGAGGAGAAGCCCCCATCCCCGGTGAATACCAACCCCAACAGGCAACCTAAATCACGTCGAGGACGAGAATCTCCGCCGCGGCGCGCTTCCGCATCGGTTCCCAATGAGTTAATCTGGGCCTTGATTGGTTTGCTGCTGACAATTTTTAGTACATTTGTTCCAGTGAGCCTAGCTAGTTGGTCGGCTGCGGGTCTATCTTCGCAAAAACTAGGCATAACTTACCAAATTGGGGCAGTATTATTAACGGCCTGTCTGGGGGGCAAAAATGCTGGGCTTCTCGCCCAGGTGGCCTATATTTTTCTCGGTTTAACTTGGTTGCCGGTGTTTGCCCAGGGTGGGGGAATGGGTTATCTGAAAGAACCCAGTTTTGGCTATATTTTAGGCTTTATGCCGGGGGCATGGCTGTGTGGTTGGCTGGCTTTTCGCTGGCGGGCTAAGATAGAAACTCTGGCTTTAAGTGCCTTTGCTGGTTTGTTAGTGATTCATCTGTGCGGTTTATTATATATGCTGGGATTGTCGATTTTTCAGCCCCAAGCCGGTCAAATCACCTTTCCCGATAGTTTGCCCACCCTATTTATGAATTATTCAGTCTGGCCATTTTTAGGGCAGTTAGTAGTAATTTGTGTGGTGGTAATTATTGCCTTTTTCTTCCGTAAATTATTATTTTATTGATGCCACAGCCAATGTTTAAAAAAAATCGCTGGTTTTGGATAGTGGCGGTGATTGGTCTAATTTTAGACCAAGTAACTAAGTATATAACCGTGCAGAGTTTTGAGCAAATTGGTGATACTTTCCCGATTATTCCGGGGGTTTTTCATTTTACATTTGTGATTAATACCGGGGCGGCTTTTAGTGCTTTTCGGGGCGGTGTTGGTTGGCTCAAATGGCTATCCTTATTAGTTAGTTTGGGATTAATGGCTTTTGCTTACTTTGGACCGCATTTAAATCGTTGGGAACAATTAGCCTACGGTTTTATTTTAGCAGGGGCTTTCGGCAATGGTATCGATCGCTTTTTGTTTGGTTATGTGGTGGATTTTCTCGATTTTAGATTGATTAATTTTCCTGTTTTTAATCTGGCTGATGTCTTTATTAACATCGGGATTATTTGCCTCTTAATTTCTACCTTTCCCCACAAGTCAAGGGTCCCGTAGGGGCGAAGCATTCGAGCGATAACCTATCGCTGAAACCGTAGATTTCCTATCCGAATGCTTCGCCCTTACTTTTTCTGTTCAAATGCAAGTGGAGTGACTCTTAAATTATTACAGATATATCAGCAGCCGTCTGTAAGCATCCCACCGAAAAACTAATGCGCTCCGGGGTTTGGGGCGGCGCCACGCCCCCAACGGGTAGGGTTGATTCATGAATCAACCCTACTATGAATCAACCCTACTATGAATCAACCCTACTATGAATCAACCCTACCCCTGCCTCCTGCCCCCTGCCTCTGTTATGCTCGATCGGGTGAGCGATGCCCACCCAAAAAACTATGCTTCTGTTTCAGAAATAGAGCGATCGAATTTACTAACTAACTGAGGATTTTCTGACCAAGCATCGATAATACTCATATTACCATTGAGAAAATTCTGTTTAATAGCGCGGCGTTGAATTTTGCCACTGGCAGTTTTGAGAATTGTTCCCGATTTAGCCAAAACAATCGCATGGGTCATAATTTCGTGTTCTTCGGCGATTTCCTGACGAATATCAGCAATTAATTTAGCCGTATCTAATTCGCCGCTGCGACGTTCCAATTCCTGGACAATAACTAACTGTTCCTCGCCATTATCTTCAATAGAAAAAGCGGCACCATAATCGGGACGAAAAACCTCATTAAGATGCTGTACTGACCATTCTAAATCCTGGGGATAATGATTACTACCACGGACAATAATTAAATCCTTAATCCGTCCCGTGATATGTAATTCCCCATCGAGAAGAAAACCTAAATCTCCCGTGCGTAAAAACGGTCCTTCTCCTGTATCGGCAAGATAAGCTTGAAAAGTCTCTTTGGTTGCGTCTTCCCGTTGCCAATATCCAGCGGCCATACTGGGGTCACTGGCCCAAATTTCGCCCACTTCATCGGCTGCACAAAGGGTGAAAGTATCGGGATTAACGATAGCTATACGGGTATCACAGACGCGACGACCACAACTGGGGACGTATCTAACTCCCGTAGTTCGATCAGAGCCTACAGGGACAATTTTACCGCGTTCGTAGGCGGTGGCATCCAAAGCGGTGATAATTGGGGTGGTTCCCTTGGGTTTATTGGAAATCAAGAGGGTATATTCAGCTAATCCGTAGGCAGGGGCGAAAGTTTGCCAAGAAAAGCCATAATCTGCAAAAGTATCGACAAATTTGGCCATGACCTTTGGGTTAATCGGTTCGGCGGCATTTCCCGCGGCCTGCCAACTGCTCAGGTCTAATTCCGCTAAATCGGCAGCTTTAATCCTGCGAGTACAAAGATCATAGGCGAAGTTGGGGGCCTGACTATGAGTAACTTTGTACTTAGTAATATTTTTTAACCACTGCATCGGACGCTTAATAAAAGCAAAGGGAGACATGAGATAGCAGGGTGTACCGTTGTAGAGGGGGACGGTGATACCCTCGACTAACCCGTAATCGTGAAAATAGGGCATCCAAGTTAGGGTAACGCTATCCGGTTCGTAACCACAAGCTTTTTGCAAGTAACCGCAATGGTGCATCAGGTTAAAATGACTTAGCATCACCCCTTTGGGGATATTAGTCGAACCGGAGGTATATTGCAGATAAGCAAGCGCCGATTTATCCACCTGGGGATCTTGCCATTGGTCCGCTAGGGAAATATCAATACTTTCGGTAGTAATCCATTTCATTTGGTCGAATTCTGGGAATTCTTCCTTAACACCTTCAATAAGAGTCAGAATACTTTCGGTAACTAGGGCAAAGGTGGCATTAGCATCCTTGACAATTGCGCGTAAACGGGGCAAAGTGCGCTTAAGTCGTCCCGATTCCGGTGGGGGGACGGGAATGGCAATCACTCCCGCGTAGAGACAACCACAAAAAGCGGCCACTACTTCTAAACTTTGAGGATAGAGTAATAGGGCGCGTTCCCCTTGGGCCTGGTATTTTTGCAAATAGGCGGCGATTGCTCTTGCTTGGCGATCGAGTTCACTGTAGGTTAAAGGTGGGGTTTCTTTTTTACCATCGATAAGAAAAGTGTAGGCATGGCCCTCTGGTTGTGCCGTGGCGCGGTAACGTAAGAGTTCTACTAGGGTTGCAGGTTGAATTAGGGTTTCAGTCATCGTTGTTATCGGGCTTATTGGGGGCCATTGTATAGAAGTTTTAAGATATTTGCCCATGGCGCTAGGATAAAGTGCGGAAGGCGATCGGTCAAGGTATAGGATTAAGTTATTGGTTATAATTAAATTAAAAATGGATTTTAGGTTCGATCCCCCCTGCCCTCCTTGATAAGGTAGGGTTGATTCATGAATCAACCCTACCCTTGATAAGGGGGGTGTCTGATGATTTTTAACGCCTACCTACTTAAGTTATTGGTTAAAATCCCCCCGCCTTATCTCTGCAATTGTGAGAAAAAGCTATAATTAATCAATCCTAAAATACCTGGAAAAAGTCATGACAGCCCTAGACATGATCCCAGAAGTTACCTGTCCCCCCACAGATTTATGGAGTGATGAACCACCCGTGGAAAGTGATCTAAACCTGCAACAGATCATCATTCTCCTTAGTTGTCTAGAATTATTATGGCGCGAGAGGAGTGATTACTACGCTTCGGGAAATCTAACCATCTAATACAACGAGGAACAACTAAAAAAGCGCGATTTCTGGGGTCCTGATTTTTTTGTGGTTTTAGATACCGAAAAGCGTCCCCGCAAAAGTTGGGTGGTTTGGAGAGAACAGGGTAAATATCCCGATGTAATTGTCGAGATTCTCTCCGATTCTACGGCCAATATTGACCGCAATAACAAGAAAATTCTCTATCAGAATACCTTTCGCACTCCTAATTATTTTTGGTTCGATCCTAATAGTTTAGAATTGCAGGGATTTAGACTAATTGAGGGACAATATCAAGCCATTTCTCCCAATGACCAAGGTTATTTATGGAGTGAACAGTTAGGATTATATTTAGGTATATTTGACCGTAAACTGCGTTATTTTACCGCCAATGGTCAATTAGTCCCCACTCCTCAAGAAGCTGAGTTACAGCAACGACAGGCAAAAGAACAGGCTATTTTAGAAAAAGAGCAGGCTCTTTTAGAGAAAGAAAGGGAACGTCAGGCTAAGGAAAAATTAGCCCAAAAATTGCGAGAATTAGGCATCGATCCCGATACAATTTAGGGGAAATATTATTTTCTAGTAGCTATGGTGACAGCAGCGCCCCTAGTGGGTGTAATTATGGGCAGTGATTCCGACTTACCCACCATGAAAGAAGCGATCGCAGTTTTAGAGGTTTTTCAGATTAGCCACGAAGTCGCCATCGTCTCAGCCCATCGTACCCCCGAAAAAATGTTTGAATACGGCAAAAACGCTCATTTAAGGGGAATAAAAGTGATTATCGCTGGAGCCGGCGGCGCTGCCCATTTACCCGGGATGGTGGCATCTTTAACCCCCTTACCCGTGATTGGAGTTCCCGTAGTCACGCGCACTTTACAAGGGTTAGACTCTCTCTATTCAATTGTACAGATGCCCGCAGGCATTCCCGTGGCCACGGTGGCGATCGGTAATGCCAAAAATGCCGGACTTTTAGCGGTTCAAATTCTCGCCACTGGTAATGCTGATCTTTTAGAGCAAGTTATCGCCTATCGTCAATCCCTCACCGATTCCGTCCTCGAAAAACAAAGCAATCTTCAACGACTAGGCTATCAAGACTATCTAGGGCAGAGTTCACCTAAGTAGGGTAGATTGAGAAAAGATTAAGTAACAAATTATGAAGTAATTATGCGTTGGATCACCGCTTGTGTATTGAGTCTATTGCTCTTTTTTGCCCTACCCATAGCGGCTTATGCCGATAGCCCGACTATTAGCGAAGAACAGATTAGAGAAGGGGAAGTTATCGCCGAAAAAGCCCTAGAAGCCACAGAAAAAGGCGATTACGCCCAGGCCGAAAACTATTGGACCGAATTAGTCGCCAAATTCCCCACTAACCCCGCCGTCTGGAGTAATCGCGGCAATGCCAGAGTCAGCCTCAATAAATTAGAGGATGCGATCGCTGATTTTAACCAAGCGATCGCCATTGCCCCCGATGCCCCCGATCCCTACCTCAATCGCGGCACCGCTTTAGAGGGAGAAGGCAGATATCAAGAAGCGATCGCCGATTATAATAAAGTTTTAGAACTAGATCCCAATGATGCCTTTGCCTATAACAATCGCGGCAACGCCGAAGGCGGTTTAGGGGACTGGGAAGCCGCCGTCAAAGACTATCGCCAAGCCACTCAACTAGCCCCGAATTTTGCCTGGGCGCAAGCTAATCTGGCTCTGGCCCTGTACGAATTGGGCAGATATCCCGAAGCAGTCCAAAAAATGCGGAATATTGCCCGCAAATACCCCATGTTCCCCGATGTCAGAGCCGCCTTAAGCGCCGTTTTATGGACCCAAGGACAACAGGGAGAAGCGGAAAGCAATTGGGTAGCCGCCGTCGGCATGGATACCCGCTATCAAGACCTCGACTGGGTAAAAAGCGTGCGCCGTTGGCCGCCGAATATGGTTCTAGCCTTAGATAAGTTTCTTAACTTAAAGTAAAGAATTACTAAATATGGTTTGCTGAATAAATCTAAAAACCTTGTTGGCTAAGACTTTTAGACTTTTTGTCAATCAAAAAGTAGCAAATATGGGAGTGATCGGGGGGAAAATTCAGGGACTTTTTCCCTGAAAATTAGGTAATTGACCCCCTCAAAATCGGTAAAACCCTACACCCTACACCCCATACCCCACACCCCACACCCTGTCCCCACGAAAAACTTTTTCAGCAGACCCTAAATAGTAACTTTTCTAGCAGTAGCGGGGCTGAGGGTCTAATTATCCTGAAATCAGCGACTAAGATACAATTGAGGTCTGATAGTTCCATTATCCTCGATCGAATAACCCGGCTCTGGAAAGGAAAAGGAATAGCTAGAACGGGCCAATGGCTCAATGCTATAATCCAATCACAGGGATAGATTGGACTCTATCAGTATCCGCCGCTACTGTACACCTTAAATCTTAGCCAGAATGCCAGATTTACACTTGCTTAATTCTCATCCACAGGCCCTAGAAACCGCCTTCATCGCCACTGCCGACCGGTCTTCTTCCTCCCTTCTATCCCTCGACCTCGCCAGAATTAATCAACGTTTTGACTCCGCTAACGCCGCAGAAATCGTCGCTTGGAGCGCGGCCACCTTTGGGGAAGGTTTAGTGATGAGTACCAGTTTCGGCATTCAAGCGGCGGTGATGTTGCACCTCGTCACCGCAATTATCCCCGATATTCCCATCATTTGGATCGATACCGGCTATCTTCCTCCGGAAACCTATCAATTTGCCGAAGAATTAAGCCAACGCCTCCATTTAAACCTGAAAGTTTATCAATCTCCCCTCAGTCCCGCCCGCATGGAAGCAATCCACGGTAAATTGTGGTCAAATAACGATCTCGACTCCCTCAATCTCTACGACAAAATCCGCAAGGTGGAGCCGATGCAACGGGCCCTGAAGGAATTAAAGGCCACCGCTTGGTTAGCCGGTTTACGTCGCGACCAAACCGACCACCGCAAAACTCTCCAATGGGTCAATCAACAGGGCGAACGTTACAAAATATTACCGATCCTTGACTGGAATGCCAAAACCATATACCAGTATCTGACTAAATACGATCTCCCCTACCATCCCTATTTTGATCTGGGTTATGTCTCCGTCGGCGATTGGCACTCCAGTCGGCCTTTAACCGCCGATGATAGCAACGAACGAGACACCCGTTTCAAGGGTTTAAAACAAGAATGCGGTCTTCATTTGCCCTTAACCCCCGGAGAAGCACAAAGTCTCGACGCAAGCTCCCTATAACTGCCGGGGTGGAAAATTTGCCGGTGCGATCGGTTCCTAGACGTTAGACAATGGTTAATGATTATTAATCCCCCATTAACCATGGCTATTTTAGAAAGCTTTCTCGAAGTCGGCTCTCTCAAGTGGTTTTATCGACAGGTTAACCCCGCTCAACAACCGGACACAACCCCCGTGATCCTACTCCATGGTTTACCCGCCCATGGCTATATTTGGCGGGAATTATTGACCAGTTTAGAAGAATATAACATTAATGCCATTGCCCCCGATTGGATCGGTTCCGGTTTATCCGCTAAACCCGATGCCAGAGATTTCGCCTACACACCTAGCGCTTTTTGTCAAGCCTTGGCCGATTTTATTCAAGCTCTCCAATTGCCGAAAATCTCCCTGATTGTCCAGGGTTTTTTAGCCTCCGTCGGTTTACAATACGCCCTAGAAAATCCCGATAAAATTGAGCGCTTGATCGTTTTAAATACTCCCCTCTCCAGTGATGTTAAATTACCCTGGATAATGAAACAATGGGGGCTACCTTTCCTCGGAGATATGGCGACTCAAGACCCCTTATTAGTCGATCGTACTTTAGAAACTGGTAGCGGTTTTGTGATTAGTGATGCAGATCTGGCTATTTTCCGTCAACCTTATCTAAAAACTTCGGCAGTGGGTCGCGCTTTACTGGCCACGATTCGCAATTTAAACCTATCGAAAACTATGGCAGAAATTGAGACAGGTTTAGAGAACTTTGAAAAACCTATCCTTTTTGTCTGGGGAATGGCGGATCCTTGGTTATCTTCTGTCACCGTTGAAAAATTAGCTACTAAATCAGGAGTGGAATTAATCCCCCTCGCGGAAGCGAAACACTATCCCCAAGAACATTGGTCAAAAGAAATTAGTCCCCAGATTATTAATTTTCTCGGACGCAAAACCTAAACCTCGATACTTTCTGGGAATTGATAGCAAAATCTCCCTAGAAAGTATTGATCAAGTTATCCTTAGTATATCACTGTAGTTCTGCACTGGCCACCCCCTATGGAAATACCAGCTTTAGGAAGGATAAATATAACAAATAATCCCCCAGATATTAATAATTTAACCGATTGGGAGCGAGTTAAATCGATGGGTGATCTAGAAATCGAGGCTAATGCTTTGTCAGATCCCGATGCGCTCCCTTTTGATGATGATTGGGAAAATGCGGCGATTATTTCTGCTTACAATAAATTAACATCTCAATAATTGCTAAAACTGATAATTGTCTCAGGGTTACTTGTTATGAAAGTTTAATAAAATGTTGATCAAGAAAATAGTGATAAAATTTTTTGTTAGCTCAAAACAATAAGCAGGGAATCATTTGATAGTAATCATTCCACATTACCCTCAAATCGAATTACTTAATATTGATTATTTGAACCATATTTTCAAGTCTATGTATATAGGCTTGATGATGTCTCCATGCTTCTAAAATACTTTGTAATAATTCATCTTTTGAAAAACAACCAGAATCAGCTACATCTTCAATTTGTCTGATTAGATCATCTTCTAACTCCAATTCTAGCATACTCACTTGTTTAGTTGTGTCTGCCATACTTTTATCTATCTAAAAGTTGATGGAACTATCATACCATAGGAACTCAGCACTGTGGTATCTATTAAACCCCACAATATACCCATTGCTAGGTCTTGCATATATGTATATATAATACCACCTACTAAATACCCTATTATACCCCCTGTTGTACCTAATGATGAATAAAACCTAAGATTATTTTGGTTAAAATTTGTGAAAAATAGCCTTTTAATAGTAAATAAGTCGATAAGTCGATGGTATTTGACCTATTGCACCCATTAAGTACCGTCAGGACTCGTTTATGTTGATTTGACATATCTGGTGCGATTGCTTGACATATCTGGTGTAATTGCTTGACATATCTGGTGTAATTAGGGTAAGATAGGATACTGTAGTTAGGATGCTAAGTTTCTAAAGGCAGACTATTATGGACATCTATAAGAAAGGACGATGACAACCCTTAAATCAGACTGTAGGGTCAATTCATGAATTGACCCTACTATAGCCCTCAATGGTAAAAATGGCTCTTCTCGACCTTAGTGATCAGTTATCAGTGAATCGATACAATCCATTCACTAAATTAACAAAAAAAAATGGCTACCAGACAATTTCGAGTAAATCTTAGTCAAAAGGACTCTGAATATCTTAAAGAAATAGCTAAGGAGCTAGGCTTAACAGAGTCTGAAGTCATTCGTAAAGGATTAAAACTAATGGCTTTATATGCTAAAACTGAGACGGAAGAAGATACTCAATTAATACTTCAAAAAGGTAATGAACAGAGACCACTACTAATTGTTTAGTTATGACCAGTGATTCAAAAAATGAGACAGGGGAAGTTAACAAGCCAAAAGACCTCAGCGCTTCTTTGGCTCTTCCAACTCAAGGGAACTCTGTGCATCATCTTCTAAAGAAGAATCCGGATGCTTATCGTTTAGACAATGAAGTATCTGCATTTGGTAAACCAGCTACAGCTATATCACCCTCAGATCAACGACATATAGTCATTTCAGATAAGTCTGATACACTCTAGACCGGTTAAACCCTTATGAACTCTGGCATTGATATTCTCAATCTTAATTGAAATGACTATATTTATGCAATTTAGAGAATTTGACTGGGATCAGTCTAAAAGATATTCTAATATAGAGAAGCATGGGATAGATTTTGCGGCTGTTCCTCCTATTTTCGATGGTCACTGTCTAATCAGAGAAGATAATCGCCAAGATTACCAAGAAATAAGGATGTGTTTGCTGGGACAATTAAACGGGATAATCTGTTATGTTGTCTATACTATAAGAGGGGAAACTTGCCGATTGATTAGTGCTAGGAGAGCAAACGAACGTGAGCGAAGAAAGTATCAAGAGAGTATCCCCCAAGATGGGGATTGTTAACACAAAAGAGGAAAGCCAAGATTTAACCGATTGGGAGCGAGTTAAATCGATGAGCGATGCAGAAATCGAGGCTAATGCTTTGTCAGATCCCGATGCACTTCCTTTTGATGATGATTGGGAAAACGCGGCGATTATTTCTCCCAAAATATGGGAATAATATAATCGGCTAGTCAAATATATTATTTTTTGCAGCTAGTTAAAGATTCTCGATCGTAGTGGTTTTAATCATGGATAAGAAACTATTATTAATGGTCTTATATTTAGTAGGGTTAAATTGTCTGTTTTTGAGTGACCCTCCTACCGTATATGCTTCTGATTCTGCCTTCATATATTCCTGTAGTTTTATCAAAAAAAAGGAAGTAATAAAACCGTCTGGCATTTGTCTAGTGCATATTTCCATGTCTCAAGGCGTTTATAGCGGATCAATTTTATGGGAAGATAATACAGTGACGACTTATGAAGGGGATTTTAATATATCTGCAATTGATGTAATGGTCAATAACCGACCGGCTGTTCGCTCAGATAATCCTCAAGGAAAAGAATATTGTTTTACTCTTCTCGATAATGAAAGTCAGTTATGCTTGTATGAAACAGAGCAAAAATCTTATTTCCCTTTTTTGGCAAGCTGCAGTTTTTACCAACAAGGAAAATTAGTTAGACAGGCCCCTTTCTGTGCAGGATTAATGAAAGTCAGTCAAGGAATAATGTTTGCTAAAATTCTTTGGGATAGTGATTATGTTAGTATTGTTAATATGAATGTTAATGAAATTTCAGCTAACGCTACTATTGACAATCGAAGAGCGGTTCATTCAGTTATCGGTAAAGAATCCTGTTTTACTTTTTTGGATGATAGAAGTCGTATTTGTATAGAGTTTAGAGAGGATTTTAATCCTTTTGAATAAGTTGGAAATGGTGGCAGTTAATGGGGAGGTTATTGTGGAAATTGTCTCCAGAATAGAGATAGTCTCGATCATTACCAAATAAGCGTCGGAAAAATTAGGCTTTGCCGTGGGAAAATAAGTCTATGGGGTGGGTTAAATCCTCTGATGTGATGATTGCTGTGGAATAAAGTTTTAGCTTAATTAATCTGGTTAGAGGCCTGTTTTTATCGTCTCTAAATACCCCTGATAACTTGACCGGAACTGTTCGATCGATAGGTTCTTTGTCCAATATTCTACCAGAGCATGACCCCAGGCCCAAGCTTCCTTGTCGGCAGTGCTATAATTTTCTAATAGTATTGGCCAAAGTGCCAATAAATCAAAACTTTTATTCTCTGGATTTAAGAGAGAAGAAAGCTCATAGGCCATCTGTAATTTACCGATCGCTACTGGTAATTGTTCCACAGGAATTTGTTCAGCTAAAAGATAGGCTAAAGTCGGTCTTCCCGTGGCTAAAGTGGAGATAAAACCTAGAATAGGACTTTTTAATAGGGCCGTTAAACCTTGCCCCGTGGCCATCTGTAAAGTATAGCGATCGATTATTTTCGCCGCTGCCAGGGTTCGAGTTTCCAAATCCGCTAAAAAACGGGCTAAACGCAACTGTTTTGCGGGTGAAATTGCCCCCAGTAAAGCGATTGATAACTCCTCATCCCCCCAAGCTTCTCTATCCGGCTGTTGACTGACCATCGGCAAAATGCGATCGCAGAGATCCTCGAATAATTCCGCCCGATACTGCAAGCATTCGCGGATATTGACTTCTTTGGGACTTTCTCCCGTCAGCCAATTATAGGGAGGTTGCCACTCTCGCACCGGACGCAGGCGATCAACTTGAGAAACACAGACTATAACTGGTAAATTGTCAATAGTTTGTTGCAAATCTTTAAGAAAAGCCTCATCCATGGCCAGGGCGGGATCGAGGGCGGGGGTGACAAGAATCAATAAATCGGCGTTTTTGGCATAATTAAGAACCTTTTGCCGATCATCAGCCCGATTTGCCTGTTCGTAGCCCGGGGTATCCCAGAGGATTAACTCGTCCCCTTCTGGGGTTTGCCAATGGTAGGATTGGATGGCATCGGTACTGGGCAATAGATCCACTTGGGCTAAATCGGCCCGAAAGAGAGTATTGATTAAACTGCTTTTGCCGGCCCCGGTGCGTCCAACCAGCAGAATGTTAACCGGTTGGCGATCGATTTCCGTGATCGGTTCAGCTTGGGCGAGAATTTCCTTGAGAGTAGTGGTGGCGATTTTGGTCTTGGTGGGGAGAGTTGGGGCGAGATTGCCGCCACTGTAGAGTAACACCGCTTGGCGAGAGAGGTTTCTTAGGGCATTTTCCCGCAAAACTTGCCCTAAATTGACTAATAATTGCTGATCCGCTCGATCGCTGTACTTTTGACTGGCAACTTTAGCCACAGCCGCAGCGGGATTGATTACCCATTGCGCCCAATTCCAGACCTGCCAAAGTTTCTGGGCCGAGGGTTGCAATTTTTGATAAACTTCGTAGGCTTGATAGGCTTGGCCGATGGTGATTTGATTCAGGGCCGGGGAAAGATTCTGCATCCAGCGATCGCTATCATCCACGGTTCCCCGAATTAAACCGTAGGCCTGGGGAATGTAAATATTTAATAAGGGGTACTTGACATCGGGGTAATATATATGGGCGATGGCACTGACCAAATCCTGACAGCGTTGCCAAAAAGTCGCCCAATCTTCCCAAACCGGGCGATCATTGCGGGCCTCGACGATAATCCTCTCGATAATTTCCTCGACATTGCCCCCGGAATCACCCTCAGGAGGGGTTAATTCTGCCTTAATTTCCCCGATGGCGGCTTCAATTTCCCCGACTGCTGGGCGCGTCCATTTGACCAACAGGAAGCGCCAAGCCACAAAAATCAGGGTAAAAACTGCCCAAATCCAATTCAAACCCCATTGATTGATCTGGACACTGGCGGCCACGATCAGAAAGATGACCACGGCGGCGATCGGAACTGCTAAAATCAACCCTTGCCAAGTTTTTAACCGTAACATTGCTCGATCTGGTTTTTTTCCATTCTACCGATCTCTGATTCTCGGTTAGGGGGGCAGAAATTAAGCTCTCTTGGGTTTGGTGGGTAAAATGTATTCTAAGATACAGTACCGCCGGCGAAGGACTAGAACGAACCACAAAGACACAAAGGACACAAAGATTGATCGCTCCTATATAAGTTAAACCGATCACACAAAGAATAAGAGAGCAGAAATTAGACAGTGGCATCAATTTGGGCGAGGATTGCCGTGGACAACTGACAAAGTTGTTGATGACAAGGACCATTACTGGCCATGATCCCCCCCCATTGCCGCACATCGCCGCGATTATAGCGCACGGGTTGACCGTCAAAATAGGAGAATTTGCCGCCTGCTTCCGTTAAAATCAACTCCGGGGCGGCAAAATCCCAGTCTTTAGCCGCCGATTTCCCCGATAGGGAGATATAAACATCGGATTTTTGTTCGAGGATCGTGGCAATTTTACAGCCCACACTACCCACATAATTTTTACCTAAGAAGGGTATTTGACTTAATAAATTATCAAAACGTTGGTCACGATGGGTACGACTAACTACCAGATAGAGATCGGTAATTTTATCTTTATTGGCAACTTTTACCTGTGTAATATTTCCGTCGCTAGTTTCTAGAAAAGTACCTTTTCCTTTTTGGGCAAAATAGAGTTTTTCTTGATCCGGTAGGGCAACCACGGCGATGATCGGTCTTCCCTGATAACATAAAGCGATATGTAGGGCATATTCTCCCGTTTTGTTGATAAAATCGCGGGTTCCGTCCAAAGGATCGATAATCCATACCCAATCTTTCGGGATAGCTTCATTGCCTTGATGGGTTTCCTCGCTCAGATAACCAAAGTCGATATCAGAAAAATTTGTTTGTAATTCCCCTAAAATATAGTTATTTGCCGCTAAATCCGCCGCCGTCACCGGTCCGCCTTTTTTCTTCTTGTTAACGGCTAAATCCTGTTCACCCCGGTGGTAGGATTGGAGAATTTTAGCACCACCCCAACCGACGGCACGAGTAACAGCTAAAATGCGATCGAGTGTTTCGGTATCTTGACAGGTTAAATTAATCATAAAATAGCCTCAGTTTTTCAGACTTATTATCTACTAAATTTAAAGACTGGCTTCTTAGCTTATCATCCCTTGCTTCCTAGCTCCTGACTGGCTTAATTTTGCCCTTGCCAAAAATAATCGGCGGGTTTTTTGGTTTCTTCCGGTGATGATTGGGGAGCGTCTCCCAAGAAAACCGAACGCTGGCTGACGCGATCGCCTAATCTTCTTTGGACTCGACTGGGAATGCCGTAACCGTAGGCAATATGACCTTTTCCTGCTAGGACGATGATCTGATATTCGGGATGAGCTTGCCAGAATTTAGCGATCGCATCGGCCATGGTTTCATCCCAGAGAACCTGTGCCAGAAAAAAGCGATCGAATCCCTGACTTTTGCCCCCCGTGTGTTGCTGATAAACGGCTAGGATCTGTTGACGATACTCCTCGTTATCCTGGTTTATTTCGCTTTTAGGGGGAATGTAGGTCATTTCTGAGGTGGAGAGGCTTTCTAAGCCCTCCTGTGCCACTTTTCTAGTGATTTCCGTGGGTGTATTGAGGGCGATCAATGGTAGTTTTTTCGCCTTGGCCAAGCGCAGGATCGGGGCGTAAAATTCCCAATCAAATCCCCAACGTTGGTCGTATTCACTTTTTTCTCTTAACTGATTTTCGCTAATTTTGCCGGCTAAATACTGATCCAAATAGATTTGGTAAGGACGTTGAAACATCTCGAAAGCGATGGCTATTTGGGGATTATTAGCCTGTAAATACTTGATAATAGCTAATTGGGCCTGATGATCGGCTTGACTATCGTGTCTTTCTCCCAGATAAATAATCTCGGCTGTTTTTAAATCTGCCAGAATTTGTTTTTGGCTATTAGTAAAACTCCAGGCCCGGGGCAGCAAAATAAACAGTAAGCAGAGGGCAAGGAAAACGGGAAAAAAGCGTCGAGAGAATTTCATCTTTTTAAAGGTCTTTTAAAAAACCTAAGTAGATAGGTATTAAAAACTTTCAGATGCCCCCCTTATTAAGGGGGGATTAAGGGGGGATCCCCCCAGCTATCGGCACCCCCCTTATTAAGGGGGGTAGGGGGGATCGAACCTAAAATCCATTTTTAATTTAATTATAACCAGCTACTTATCTTAACCGAAACCAAGACAAAAAAGGTGGGCATTGCCCACCCGAAAAAATTTTCAGAGAACCTTTTTGGTTTAGTAGGTTTCTACGTGCCAGCGATGTTCTTTTTTCAGTTGTTTCTGATAGACAGACCAATCGGTGCCATTTTTAGCGGCAGCACCACTGATAGCATCGTCGATACCATCTTCCATCCCTTTCAGTCCGCACATATAAGCGTGGGTTTTGGGACTTTGGAGTAGATTCCAGATTTCGTCAGCGTGTTCGGCTACCCGGTGTTGAATATACATTCTGCCGCCCTGGGGATTTTGCTGTTCCCGGCTGATGGCATAGGTGAGACGGAAGTTATCGGGGAATTCCGCCGCGATTTTCTCTAATTCTTCTTGGTAGAGAATATTGGCCGTTTTGGGAACTCCGAAAATCAACCAAGCTAGACCTTTGAATTTATAATCTTCGTGTTGTTCCTTGAACATCCGCCAGAGGAAAGCCCGGAAAGGAGCGATTCCCGTCCCGGTGGCCATCATAATGATAGTGGCATCTTCATCACTGGGTAGCAGCATTTCCTTACCCACGGGGCCGGTAATAGCCACATCAGCGCCCACCTCTACATTACAGAGATGGGTGGAACAAACTCCATAAACCGTTTCCTTGGTTTCTGGGTGTTGGTATTCCAACTGACGCACGCAGAGGGATACGGTTTTATCGTCTAATTTATCACCATGACGGGTGGAGGCGATCGAATAGAGTCTCAATTTATGAGGTTTGCCATTAGCATCGGTACCCGGGGGGATAATACCGATACTTTGCCCTTCTAAATAGCGTAAATCGCTCCCAGAAAGGTCAAAGGTGACGTGTTGTACGATACCGATACCCCCCTCATCAACGAGAGCATAATTCTCGATACATTTGCCGATAAAGGGTTGATTCGGACGGTAGATATTGACGGGGATATCTGTTTTTTCTTTCGCTTGAGTCATGGCCTTTTTCTTGGTCTGTTCGGTGACGGGCGATGATTGAGCGATTGGCTGTGGTGTGGAGGCACTAGAAAAAGTTGCTACGGGGGCAATCCCATTTAAGGGTTTGATGCTGACGATACGACCACCTAAACGGGTAATCCGACGCATTTCTTGATTCATGCGACTGTAGGGAACCGTGAAGAACACGCTTCCACTCTGACGGATTGAATAATCCAAGCTGTCAGTATTGTCGTTTTGATTGAGACCCGCCACTTCGTAAACAAATAAACGGTTTCCCGCTAGTGTACTCGGACTGTACATTAAATATAACTCCCAACTCAAGTCACGATAATCGTTCCATAGTTTAGCCTACCATCGGTACACTACACCTAGGCCTAATTGAGAGTTATCTTAAAAAAACCACAGACATCGCTTTTATCTTTTCCTTAAGGATAGGTCAACTCTCTGGTTAAAATCTGTTACATTTGCAGCATTTTTACTTTTTATTAAGATTTCTGCTACTTTTCCCTATTTGTGCTAAAAATCCCCCTAGTTTGCCTGATCAGGACAAGAGCGGGGGACAGATATTAGCAATAATTATTTTTTGACATCCTCGCCGCCCTAAAAGTGCGGCGATTCCTAAACCTCACGATTTAAGTTTCTGCTTCCACCACCGTCGCATACCACAGTTAAAAAACCATGTACTGTCTTACACA
>NZ_JAJTDH010000070.1:0-16273 GCF_021300285.1 Microcystis sp. 49638_E5
TTTTTAAAAGACTTTGCTAATGTTAGTAAAGATTTTCTAGAATTTAGTTTGCTTACCCAGAAAGTAGAAGCCGTAGATTTGTCTGTTTTTGAATCCCTGCAAACCAATGATATTTTGTTTGTAGAACAATTACTAAGAAGCAATGGCTGTGCCGCTGGCTGCCAATTCAATTGACGAGTTTATTGATGAGTTTGTCGATCACCTCTTTCTACCATCCTTGACAGAGGTGTTGGAGTGAGTTACAATTCTCGAAAGCTGCTGCTAAATCACGATTATGACGCTTCCCCCAGTCAATCAAGACAAAGACGCAATTGCGCTAGACCCCAATTTTTGTACTACTCGCCTGGTGACGCAGGAGAAACCAGTCATAACTAACGATCCCTTGTCAAAAGTCCAGTCCGTCCTATTTCTACCTCCTAATCCAGAACGCAAGGGAGAAGCTGGATTGAGGACGCAAGGATATTTCAAACGGTCTTATAATGAAGAGAGTGGTTTTTCTGACAATTTACCGCTTCCTTTAGTTACTATTATTACTGTAGTCTTCAACGGTGAGAAACACCTAGAGCAGACAATTCAGAGTGTGATTAATCAGACCTATGATAATGTTGAGTATATTGTTATAGATGGTGGTTCTACGGATGGTACAGTTGATATTATACGCAAGTATGAGGAAGTAATTGATTATTGGGTAAGCGAACCAGATGCAGGAATTTCTGACGCTATGAATAAAGGGATAAGTTTAGCAACAGGAATTCTAATTAATCACTTACATGCAGGGGATAAATTTGCTGCTGACACAACCCTGTCGTCAGTGGTTTCATCTTATAATTCAGAAGGCTGGCGATGGTGTTTTGGTAATCAACTATTGAGAAGTCACACAGATGATACTATAGTGGGTTGTTTCTGTCCCCCTAAATTTAGTCAAAAACTACTTCACATAGTAAATACAATTCCCCATCCAACTGTTTTTTCTGAACGAGCTTTGATGGAAGAAGTAAATGGGTTTGACAATGATTATAAATGTGCTATGGATTACCATCTCTGGCTCAGATTCACTCAAGTATCAAAACCCAAACAATTTGATTATGCCACTGCTGAATATTTACTGGGGGGTCGCTCCTCAGATGTAAAATTAGCCTTGAAGGAGGAGTTTAGAGCGAGAAGCGAGGTTTTAGAACAATCACCAATAGATAGACTAATATCTCTTGGCGTTGTATTAATTAGGTATTTAAAGAGGAAGTTGCGTATTACTACCTTTGTTAAGAATTTTGGTTCTTCGGTTTAGCTTATCAATAGTAGATGGTTAAGCATCATAAAGTACCGAAAGTCTATAATTGTCAACAAATAGAAGTATAAAATGTAAATTATTATTCATATGAAAGTAGCTTTTATCGTTCCCAGTCTAGAAGATAGTGGACTGACAAGAATTCCATTTCTTTTGGCTCAAAATCTCTTAAAAGATTGTTTTGTAAAAATTTTTTACTTTAAAGATGCGAAATCAAGAAATTTCAAGTTTAATGTTGAGGTTCCAACAAAGAAGATATCTTTGGTCAAGTTTGATGATGAATTAAATGAATTTGATGTTATCCATTCTCATGGAATGAAACCAGATTGCTATACCTGGCTAAATATGGCTAGAATTCGAGGAAAAAAAATTACAACAGTTCATGGTTTTCGTCATGAAGAACTAATGTATTCATATGGAATGCCTTTATCAGTGATTTATAATGCTCTATGGAATTTTGTTTCAAGCAAATTTGATCGACTGGTTTTTACAGTTGGAGTACAACAAAACTACTATAGAAAAATAGGGTTAAAAGATGGAGAGCTAATTTATAATGGAGTACCTCGAATTTCAGTTAATAGCGTTCAAACTATTAAATCATCAAATATGACTAATATTTCAACTCTCTCAAATTTAGGAGCTAGAAAAGGGATAGATCAAATTTTAAAAGTTCTTGCGTTAAATGAGCAATATCATCTAACATTAATAGGTGGTTCTAATATTCAATATATTCAAAATTTACAATTCTTAGCCAGCAAGTTGGATGTAGGACAAAGGTGTTATTTTTTGGGATTTGTAGACAATCCCTGGGAAATTATCCTAGAAAGTGATGTCTTTATTTTTCCATCTCGTTCAGAGGGATTTGGTATTGCATTAGTTGAAGCTGCCAGTTTAGGAATTCCAATTATCTGTTCTGATATTCCGACATTTCGAGAGATGTTTGACGACAATGAAGTGACATTTTTCAAACTTGATGATATAGATGACTTGAACAACAAAATACTTATGTTAGATGAAATTAAAGACAAAGTTTCTCGGGCTAAGTTAAAAGCAGAAAAACTTTTTTCTTTGGAAAGTATGTGTTACAATTACTATCAGGAGTACAAAAAATTAATTGATGCTAATTAAAAATTATGAACTATAACCATATACAAGAATAAAAGGAGGCTCTATTTAGATGATTGGGATTTGTAATTTATGCGGTTCTGTGGTGGTTCAGATACATCCAGGATATTTTGGTACTCGTTGTTTAAACTGTAGATATACTAAAATTCATAGAGCAGTTGGTTTGACAATTGAATCTCTAAATTTTTCAACCAGTACCTCTGTTTACGAGTTGTCTTCTCGCGGAGCTTTGTATAAATTCTTAAAGGGTAAATTTAAAAATTTATACTTTTCTGAATACTTTGATGATGTACCTCTAGGATTGATGAAGAACTCTGTTGTCTGTCAAGACGTTCAAAATCTTCTTCTCAACGACGAATCTTTTAATTTAGTGACTTCTACCGAAGTTTTTGAGCATGTTCCTGATGACAGCAAGGGTTTTTCTGAAATTTACAGAGTCTTAAAAAAAGGGCTCTTCGGTTTGTGTTATGCAATGGACGGGGGTTATAAGGGATGGAACCCTTATAGAGAAAGGCATTTAGCGATTTTTGTCAATTGTTTTTTATCTAGAGCGAACTAATCAATTAAGTCTCTTGCCAGATAAGGATTTAGTCGATTTATGCCCCCCTATCGAACCATAACAAGTAACGAAGAGCCAAAAAAAGATGGATATTTTATTTTTACCGTGCCTTTATCAGATAACCCGAAAACAGTTGAAAGATGTTTCTTACAGCCTGATGGGACTATCATACATCAGCTTGAACCTGAGTATCATGGCGATCGGATTCGAGGACAGGGAAGAGTTCTTGCCTTCAGAAATTACGGATTGGATATAACTAAACGGTTAGAAAGTTGTGGTTTTCACGCTGAAATACGTCTAGTAAACTCGACGCGCAATGTAATTGAAGATCAGAAGGTTATTATAGCCAAAAAAATCTAGTTCTACGACTGTAACTAAAAAATCAACTGGAGATGAGAATAAAATGTTAATTTCCTGCAAATACAACTCTCTTTTTATCCGTAATCCCAAAGTAGCGTTGTCGTCTTTGGAGAAATCTCTGAGAAAAAATATCTTAAATGACTGGGAATGTTTTAACTATATTTGAAACTTAACAAAAAGACTATGAGAGAATACTATAATTGCTTAAGTTACCAGAAGTAAAACTAGCAAGCGTCAATCAAAATCATCAACTTGGAACTGTTTTTAGTAAAAGATAGCTTTAGATACTTATGCAACTGACGGCCTCCCTTGTCCTTTACAAAAATGACCCAGAGATAGTTATTCAAGCAATTAAGTCTCTGTTCAGCACACCCATAGAAATTAATTTATCAGTAGTAGATAATTCTCCCACCGATGAATTCAAAAAAATATTCGATAATTTTCAGGAATACGATATAGATTATTACTTCAATAATGGTAATAACGTTGGTTTTGGTCAAGGACATAACCTAGCTATTACTAGGGCTAAAAATTATGATTATCATTTAGTTATCAATCCAGATGTTTATTTTGATAATAATGTGATCACCGAACTTATTCACTACCTCGATAAGCATCAAGAGGTGGGATTGATTACTCCAAAAATATCTTACCCTAATGGGGACATCCAATACCTTTGTAAGCGTCAACCCACAGTTTTGACCTTATTTATTAGACGTTTTATACCAAAAAAAATGCAATTTCTTTTCAAAAAGAGATTGGACTGGTATGAAATGAGAGATATTAGCTATAACCAGATAATAGAAGTACCGATTATTAGTGGTTGTTTTATGCTATTTAACAGAAAATATTTAGATGATATTGGCTACTTTGATAAAAATATGTTTATGTATTTTGAAGATTATGATTTGACCCTTAGAATGTCTAAAAAATACAAAACCATACTTTATCCCCATGTCAATATTTATCATCATTGGGCAAGAGGAGCGCACAACTCTACTAAACTGGCTATAGTTTTTGCTCAATCGGCTGTGTATTTTTTCAATAAACATGGTTGGAAACTTTACTAAACTTAATTGAATAATTAATAATGAAAAACGTTTTAGTTACAGGTTCTAATGGCTTTATTGCCAGCAACTTACTGCCAATTTTACATCAACATAACTGCCAGATAACAGCTGCAATTCGCCAGAAATTTGAGTTTCCTGCATCCCTGTCAATTAAGGCTATTCAGGTGGGTGAAATTGATGATATAACCGATTGGCAAGAAGCATTGCTAGGCATTGATACCGTTATTCATCTAGCAGGACGCGCTCATATCCTTCATGAGACTATATCCAATCCAGAAGCAGCATTTATAAAAGTTAACACGAAGGGGACTATTAACCTAGTTAAGCAGTCGCTAAAAGCGGGAGTTAAGCACTTTATTTTTGTCAGTTCTATTCATGCTATGGCTGCCGAAAGTGATGATATTCTTAACGAAAATTCTTCCTGTCACCCTGATAGTCCCTATGGTCGTAGTAAACTGCAAGCAGAACAAGCTTTAATTAACCTCGCCAAAGATAGTAACATGACTTGGACAATCCTTCGTCCTACTCTCGTTTACGGACTAGGCAATCGTGCTAATATGGAGCGCTTGATGAAACTAATTAAACGGGGATTACCTTTACCTTTTGGTGCGATAAAAAACCGTCGCAGTTTTGTCTTTGTGGGTAACTTAGTTGATGCCATTATTACCTGTTTAGATCATCCTAATGCGGTTAATCAAATCTTTTTAATTAGCGATAACCAAGCTGTTTCTACTCCCCAATTAATTCGACTCATTGCTCAACAAATTCAACAACCCTGTCGATTGCTACCCGTCCCCACTACCCTACTTAGATTCTTAGGTTATCTGGGTGATAGGGTAGAATCTATAACAGGGAAAAATCTCCCTTTTAACACCTATAATATCGATCGCTTGCTTGGTTCTCTTACTGTTGACTCTAGCCATATTCAAAAAACCCTGGATTGGCAACCTACCTTTACTTTAGAGCAAGGATTAGCCCAAACAATTCAGCCAGAAAATTAGTGATCAGCTTGTCAAAAAGGCTTCATAATTCAAGTTCCACTTTGACAAAATCGGCAGTTTTATGAAGAGAAAACCCCACTTTAGCGGCTATCATCTGCATAGCGCGGTTATCACTTAAAATTTCCCCTTCAATTCCGTCTAATCCTTCCTTTTTGCCAATAGTGACTAAACGCTGTAGTAATTCAGTACCAATACCCTGACCTTGATAGTCATCCCTAACTAATAGGTCAAATTCCGCCACATTAACGCCGTGCAGTTTATTTAAGCGTCCTATAGCGATAATTTCTGGCTCTTCCGTCTGATCGTTATTAATCTCTACCACTAAGCTCATTACTCGATCGTAGTCGATAAAACAAATGCGCGTAAGACGATCATAAGCGGTTTGGCGATCGAGATTGACAAGGTGAAAATAACGATAATAAATGGTTTCTTCCGAGAGATAATGGTGAAATTGTCGCACTAAAGGCTCATCCGCTGCCCGAATCGGACGAATTAGCACCTTTAAGCCTCTTTTCGTCGTCCAAGGACCTATATAATGTTCAGGATAGGGACGAATCGCCGGATGAGATAACTTTTCTGGGGGAGTAGTTGGAGGATGAAGAAGGATAGAAGCGGAAAGGGCGATTAATTGCTCTGAATCGGCAAAAAAGGGATTAATATCGATAGTTTTAATGCGAGGTTGTTCACTAACCAGGTGACTAAATCTCACGATTATTTGCTCCAAATTCGCTAAATTAAGCGATTTAAGCCCATTTGTCCCGTTAAAAGCCCGATAAATCTTGGTTTTTTCTAAAAGTCGGCGAGCGAGATTAGTATTTAAAGGAGGTAGAGCGGTGGCGTAATCTTGAAAAATATCGACTAAACGGCCGCCAGTACCAAAAATTATCACCGGTCCGCACTGATCATCGTAATTAGAGCCGATAATTAACTCATATCCTCGATCAATTTCTAACATCGGTTGAATACTCACCCCGAGAAAATGCTCCCCACCCACTTGTGCGCTAACATTAGCTTCGATCGCTTGATACGCTTGCACCACTGCCCTAGGGGAAAAAAGCGGCAATTGTACCCCACCCACCGCGCTTTTATGGATAATCGTCCTCGAATGCAGTTTCATCACCACGGGATAACCGAGAGATTCAGCGAGATTAACTGCTTCTGCGGCACTTTCGGCGACTTTAGTGACAATAACAGGGATTCCATAAGCTTTGAGTATATCTAAAGACTCTGGCTCACTGAGAATTGTTCTATCCCCTGCTTGCTCGATAATCTGGCTAACTAAAACTCGATCGGAGCCATTTTCCTGAGAATTGGTTAAAATTGGCGTTTGATAAAGACCGCGCAGATTCTCTTCATATTTCCAGAGCAAATTAAACACCCGGGCCGCCGAATCGGGATAGCGATAGGTGGGGATACCCTGCTGATTTAATAACGCTACTCCCTCTGCAATGCCATCTCCCCCCATCAAACTTGCTAAAATAGGTTTTTTGCTATTTTGAGCGATTGAGGCAATTCTAAGGGCAATTTCTCGCAGATCAGTGTTAAAGCGAGGCGAGAGAATCATCAACACCGCGTCGGTATGTGCATCCGCTAAAGCGATCTCTAGGGCGCGAGCGTAGCTATCGGGATCGCTGCTGCGACGCAGATCGATGGGATTTTGGGGGACAATATCCGCGGGAACAAGAGGCGCTAGTTTTTCGATCGTTGCGGGGTTAAGGGTTGCCAGTTGTCCATCTTCCGCCAGTAAAGCCGAGGCCGCTAAAAGAGCGGGAGCAACACCATTGCTGATGATTGTCAAGCGTTTTCCCCGGGGAAATCGGGGAATTTTCGCTAAAACTTGCGTGATATTCAAGAGATCGGCCAGTCTTTGTACTTCCACGATGCCACAGCGAGCAAAGGCAGCGGAGAGAGTTAGCTGATCGCTGGTCAATTTGCCAGCATGGGAAAGAGAAGTGGGGTCAAAGTCGGTACTGTGGCGACTAATGGCGATAATTGGTTTATTTAGGGCAACTTCTCGGGCCGAGGACAGAAAAGAGCGGGCATTATTCAGGGATTCCAGGTAGATAACGATGCTTTTAGTTTGGGGATCGTCTCCCAAATAATAGAGTAATTCGCCCCAATCCACATCTAAAAGAACTCCGAGGGAGATAAAGTGACTAAAACCGACATTTTCGCTTAAACTCCAATCAAGCACGGCAGCCGCGATCGCCCCACTTTGACTAATCAGGGCAATTGAACCAGTTTTCGGCAGGATGGGGGAAAAGGTGGCGTTAAGATTTTGGCTGAGATTGCTGATTCCTGAGCTATGGGGACCGATGATGCGTAATTTTTGACCAGCGATCGCTTTAATTTCCCTGAGTAAATTTTCCCCCATCTGGCCGGTTTCCCGAAAACCCGTGGAGAGAATCAGGGCGCATTTAACCTGTTTTTCGACAGATTGGGCGATAATAGCGGGAATTTCGGGAGCAGGGGCGGTGATAATTACCAGATCGATCGCCGCCTGGATATCCGGTAAACTGCTATAGCTGGGAAGATCGAGCCGGTTGTCGGGGTGAGGATTAACTAAATAAAGGCGGTGCTGACCGGGATTATCATAGAGATTATTTAAAAGAGTGCGATCAAGTTGGGGATTTTGGCGATTAAATCCCACCACAGCGATGGTTTTTGGCTCAAAAAAGGCTCTTATAGTTTGATGTTCGCCACCGCGAGGATCTAAGATGGAATTTAACATAAGTGAGCTAAAAAAGCAGCTAACCCTTACTGTTGCACTGTTCGAGTATTCCAGCGTTCCCCGATCGACCTAGACCAATTCTAGCTGTTTAATCAGGGTTCGATCGGTGTAATTAATTTTGTCTAGGTAGGGTTGGCAATAAAACAGCCCCACCCGATCAACATTTTCCCCAAGAAATCTAGTAAACTAACTGATGCTGTAAATATTTAGAGACAGACGATGGAACTGGAATATCCCGAGGATTTGAGATACCTAGAAACCCACGAATACGTCAGACTCGAAGGTGAAATCGCTACCTTGGGAATTAGTGCTTTTGCCGTCGATCAATTGGGTGATATCGTGTTTCTAGAATTGCCCGAATTGGGAGAGGCGCTGAAAGTAGGTAGTAGTTTCGGCACGATCGAATCGGTAAAAGCGGTAGAAGATCTTTATCCTCCCGTCTCGGGAACCGTAGTCGATCGCAATCAAGCGATGATTGACTCCCCCGAATTAATTGCCGATGATCCCCACGGGGAGGGTTGGTTATTAAAAGTGCGGGTAGAAAATCCCGATACTGCCTTGGCTGATACCCTCTCCGCTAGTGAATACCGCGCCCAAGTAGCAGGGGAAAGTTAACTAATATTAACAACACGGAGCCAGACCCTCACACTATCATAGGCATAGAAAGAATTAAAAATCCAGGAAGCGATCGAGTCTTCCTGATTTTTGTCTCTAAACCGTGCTGAGACGAAATTCTAGCCCGAATCGAGTGAGCTTTGACTATTTACCCAATCTATGCTAAATCCTAATCTCGCGGCGATCGAACTTTCCCAAGAGGAGGTTCAACGCTACTCTCGACACATTATTCTGCCCGAAGTGGGCTTAGAAGGTCAAAAAAAACTAAAAGCCGCCAGTGTTCTCTGCATCGGCACCGGGGGACTCGGTTCCCCGCTTTTACTCTATCTAGCGGCGGCTGGCATCGGTAGAATCGGTATTGTTGACTTTGATATCGTCGATAGTTCCAATCTGCAACGTCAAATTATTCACGGCACTTCCTGGGTAGGTAAACCGAAAATTGTTTCCGCTAAGGACAGAATTCTAGAAATTAACCCCCATTGTCAGGTGGATTTGTACGAAACCCGCATAAGTTCCGAAAATGCCCTTGACATTTTAGCCCCCTATGATGTAGTCATCGACGGGACGGATAATTTCCCCACCCGTTATCTGACTAATGATGCTTGTGTTCTTCTCGACAAACCCAACGTCTACGGCTCAATTTTCCGCTTTGAAGGACAAGCAACCGTTTTTAACTACCAAGGTGGTCCCAACTACCGCGATCTCTATCCCGAACCGCCACCACCGGGGATGGTTCCCTCCTGTGCCGAAGGCGGCGTTTTAGGGGTTTTACCCGGAGTAATCGGCACAATTCAAGCCACAGAAGCCATTAAAATTATCCTCGGCGCACCGGATACCCTCAGTGGTCGTTTACTGCTTTACAATGCTTGGGAAATGAAATTCCGCGAGTTAAAATTGCGTCCGAATCCCATCCGTCCCGTTATTGAAAAACTAATTGATTACGAACAATTCTGCGGTATTCCGCAAGCGAAGGCACAAGAAGCAGCAGAACAGCAAAAAATGACAGAAATGACCGTAGTGGAGTTAAAAACCCTACTTGACAGCAATGCTAATGATTACGTTCTCATCGATGTGCGTAATCCCAACGAGTACCAAATCGCTAAGATCCCCAACTCGGTATTAATTCCCCTACCCGATATCGAAAATGGTTCGGCAATTCCCAAAATTAAGGAATTAGTCAACGGTTATCGTCTTATCGCCCATTGTAAGATGGGGGGACGTTCCGCTAAAGCCCTCGCTATCCTCAAAGAGGCAGGTATCGAAGGAATTAACGTCAAAGGTGGTATCAGCGCCTGGAGTCGCGAAGTCGATTCCACTGTACCAGAATACTAATTTTAGCCCTTGGGTTTTGGGGTGTTAGGGTGTTAGGGTTTTGGGGTATTAGTCAAATTCCCCCATCTCCCCATCTCCCCATTCCCCCATCTCCCCACTTCATAATTCATAATTCATAATTTATAATTCCCTCTCTCCATTCCCCCATCTCCCCATTCCCCCATCTCCCTGTTTCCTGTTCCCCGTGAATCTGTTAAGATCAAGGCCAGTTAGCCTTAAAATCTTGGGTGTGAGCAAACAATGAAAAACCATATTAAAAAAATTGCTAGTTGGAGCGCGATCGCTACTATTTCCCTTGGCTTAGTAGAAATGAACCGAACAGCGATCGCATTTGGCAATAATAATCAATTTAGTGCCTGTATCAGTCAGATTGTCCGCACGGGAGTCAGTCCCCAAGATGCCGCCACCGCTTGTTCAGAAGCATTAATTCCTAAAGAATTATCCCGCTGTGTGGTAATGATTAAATCCAAAACCCCGATCGATGGTAATCTGGCTCTGCAAGCTTGTTTTCAAGTGCGTCGTCCCATCGACCTAGGTCACTGTGTGGTCGATATCCATCGCGCTGCCCCCTTATTTGCCGCTAATTCCCTCAAACAAACGGAAACAGAAACAGCCAAGGAACCCGATAAATTAGGGATTTCTAAACAGGTTTTAGATTCCTGTCGTCAAAGTTTATTACCCGGTCGCTTTTCCGAGTGCGTTATCGCTGTCAGTCGTGGTGTGGACAAAAATAATCCCTCCCAAGCTTTACAAACCTGTTTAAGTGCCGAGGATTTCCCCAGAGATCTATTCCCCAGTTATCCCCAAAATCAAGACCAGAGACCTTAATCAAGATTATTTGGCTCTCTTATTTTGGGAATATACGGAAGAACCAGAAAACGTTAAATATTGAACCATCAATCAGACGAGTTCGGCGGCTTAGGAAAGGTACACTTAACCGTAATATTTAAATTACTTTTAGCGGTTCCTTTAGTAATATAAGGGATTCCTACCTCACCGCCGATTTCCACACCAAATTGTAAAGTGACTTCCTCAATGTTGGCAATGGCTAAATTGCGAAAAGCGTTTAAAGTGTAAGTAGTGTAAGTACGAATTGTATCTTCAATTGTCTGAAAATTCTGTAAAATTTGCTGTTTATCTGGTATAGAAGTTCCCCTTTTAGGAACTCTTCCCTCCGTTTTTAATGTCTCGGCAGGAATTTCTAGGTCATCGGTGGACTCTATATAAATTAGAGTGTTTTCGTCAATTTGGATCGGAGTTAGTCGAGTCATAAATAATGCAAAAATTGAAAATTAACTTTTTTCTTAACTATTTCTTGGCTCTCCCGTACTTGTGATGATAAGAAAAGGTCATCTAAGGGAGGGCCTATGCTTTCCTTGCAGTTTACCAAAAAATAACCTAACATAAAAAACATTTCTATCCCTTGCTGACTGTCTATGGCTCGCTACGCCCTCGTCATCGGCATTAACGATTACGATAACCGGAACTTTCTACCATCTTTGAGTAAACCCGCCAAAGATGCGGAAGCTGTTGCTAAATTCTTGGAGAATACTGGGACATTTGCCAATGTAGAACGCCTACCCAATCGCTGGATTGCCGCAGAAAAACGCTACGAAGTTGTTCCAGGAAAGGTAACGGGGAATGAAGTCTTGCAAGCCTTAAAGCAAATTTTATCGGGAGAGCAGACCAAAAATCAAGAAGTCTTGATCTACTTTTCAGGACACGGGTTTCGCCTGATCAATCGCATCGGTGACGGGGAAGCCTATCTCGCCACCTCCGATAGCCAACCCGACGGCAAAAATGCCATTTCTTTAGACCGAGAACTCAATCCTTTATTACGGCGTTCTAGTTTGAGTAATCTGGTGGTAATGCTAGACTGTTGCCATGCGGGGGCGTTATTGCCCGAAAATCGGGGACTAGATCGCATTTTGCTAGAACCTAGCCTCTCAGCGTTTAAGGAGAAGCAAGATTACTACCTAATCGCCGCCTGTCGGTCAGAACAGGTAGCGTGGGAAGATGAGGAATACAGTTTGTTCACCGCCGCCTTACTCGAAGGACTGTCCCCACAACAGGCTGACCCAGAAACGGGAGAAATTAGTGCCGATCGCCTGTTTGATTTTGTTTCGCGGGAATTGCGAGGGAAGGGTCAAGAACCGATTCGCATGGGAGTTGGGCGATCGCTAATTCTGGTCAAATATGGGGCGCAACCTCAAGTTAAAGAAGTGGAACCGTTACTAGATGAGAAGGGAGAATTGCGCTGTCCCTATCAAGGATTGCTGGCGTTTACTAAGAAGGAACGCCCATTTTTCTTCGGACGCAAGCGAGTGGTGGACGACATCAAATCTAAGCTAGATCGGCTAAATTTTGTCCCTCTGATTGGTGCTTCTGGAAGTGGTAAATCTTCGGTAGTTCTGGCAGGATTGATTCCTTGGTTGGAAGAGTTGGGATGGCAAATTGAACATATCAAGCCTGGAAGAGATCCATTAAAAGAATTAGAGTTTGGGCTTCGTACATTACTATCTCAGGAAAAAGACCTAATTGAGAATTGTATTTATCACTCTCAATCTGGCAAAGGTTTACAACCGCTATTAAAACGCTTTCCTAACGGACAAAAGTTTTTGCTGGTGGTAGATCAGTTCGAGGAATTATTTACTTTTGCTTTAGCAGAACAGCGCGATCGCTTTATTGAATTGATTACCCAAGTTGCCACAATTCCAGACTCTCCTTTGGCAGTTATTGCTACCATGAGGGCGGATTTTATTGAACCTTGTTTGCGTTATAATGTGCTGCGACAAATAATTCAAAATAACGCCGAATACCTGCCAACCCTAGCGGGATTGGATTTGCTAGAAGCTATCACGGAACCAGCCAAACTACAAGGCTATGAAGTTACGAAAGAATTGCTCAGTAAAATCCTTGAAGATATTAAACAAGAACCAGGATTTTTACCCTTATTAGAGTTTGCTTTAACCCAGCTTTGGCAGAAACGAGATGAGGCAAAACATCGGCTGACTTTAGAAGCTTATGAGGCGATAGGTGGGATAGTAGGAGCGTTAAATTGTCAAGCTGATAAAGTTTACGAATACAAAGATTATGAAAAAGACTTACCACAGCAGAAGCGAACGGAAGCAGAGAAAGCTTTAATTAAGCGAATTTTCTTGAATCTTCTGCAAATAGGAGACGGGGAAAAAGATACCAGATTGCGTCAATCAAAAGCCTTTATCTTGTCTCTAGCTGGAGATAATCAAGAAGGACAAAAAGTCTTAACAGAACTAATTGACGGTAAACAAGGATTAGTAAAAGGTCGCCTTTTAGTGACGGGAAAAACTGAGCGAGAAGAAGAAGCTTGGGTAGATTTGGCACATGAAGCTTTAATTGAAAAGTGGGACAACCTGAATCTGTGGCGAACCGAAACTCGCAAGGGTAGAGAATTAGCCAAACAGGTGGATAAAGATGCCAAAGACTGGCAAAAAAATAACAGATCTCAGTATTATTTGTGGTCGGGTGACAAGTTAGCAGATGCAGAGAAAATTCTGCAAGAATATCAAGACACAGTGGAAACTACGGACTTGGCTAAAGATTTTCTCGAAGCTAGTAGCCAGCAAGAATTATATAATTACCTCCGCAGTTCAGACATTGATAATTTAGAGCGAGAGACATTAGAAAAGGAAGCAGCCAATAAATCATTTTTAAACCGAGAAAAGTTGAGAAACTTACTCGAAGATGAGAAGGAAAAAGCACAGATAAGGCTGTCAGCGTCCTGGTTGCTGAAGCAGTGGGGAGAGGAGGTTCCTATCTGGAAAGCAAAGGTTGATAAACAAGGAAATATTGACCTCTCAATTATCGCAGAAAACGATCTACCAGCCACAGTAATCGAAGAGTTAGAAAGTGGAATAAACCTAGAAATGGTGAAAATTTCTGGTGGTGAGTTTTGGATGGGTTCGCCGGAGCGAGAAGACGGATCATATCCAGATGAGCGCCCGCCACACAGGGTCACGATTTCTCCCTTTCTGATGGGCAAATATCCGATAACGCAGGCGCAGTGGCGAGCAGTGGCTTCTTTGCCTAAAGTTGAACTAGATCTCAACCCAGACCCCTCAACCTATAAAGGGGATAGCCGCCGACCAGTGGAAAGTATTAGTTGGTACGAGGCAGTGGAATTCTGTGAAAGACTATCACTCTGGTCACAGGAAAAAGGAAAAGGCTATCAATACCGTTTACCCAGTGAAGCAGAGTGGGAATACGCCTGTCGTGCAGTTATCAGTGAAGAATCAATTCAAAATCCGATTTATCCGCCCTATCATTTTGGGTGCAACATTGACCCGGCTTTGGCAAATTACGGTCAAACCGCTCGTGCAAGGACGACGGCCGTAGGCAGGTTTCAAATCGTGAATGCCTTTGGACTTTATGATATGCACGGGAACGTTTGGGAATGGTGTTTAGATCCTTGGCACGATAACTATAAAGACGCGCCCAATGATGGTCGGGCATGGAAAGAAGAATTGTGTCCTGATGTGTTGTTAAAAAGGAAATATGTAGTACGTGGCGGCTCTTGGGGCGACGGTCCCAGGAGTTGTCGTTCTGCGTATCGCGGCGACTGCGATTACCTCAGCGACTTCGACGGGTTTCGGGTAGTTGCGTCGTCGAGGACGGTTTATTCAGTTAACAGTTAACAGTTATTGCTTGTGCCAATGCTCTGGCTTGGTATATATAGTTGTTTCAAATAAGAATGAGATAAGACTCACCTAGCTCACTATTATTGTCAGTAAGCACTCCCGTAGGGGCGAAGCATTCGGGCAATAACCTATCGCTGAAACCGTAGATTTCTTATCCGAATGCTTCGCCCCTACAACCTCAAATACCAATTTAAATGATGAAAAGCTTATGTCTCAAACTTATTTGAAATGACTATAACATCTAGCGAGCAGACTACCTGAATAATTAGCGGGCAGGATGCTCGCATTCCCTTAAATCTAAGGCACTAAATTAGCTGTTTCAATCCAGTATTATGCTATACTTATTACAGGTATAAACTCGTAAATTGGAGGAAAAAGCCATCAATAATGATACCCACTCCCGAACAGATGCTTACTTGCATTAGAATGTGTCAAACCCTGTCTAACTTCTATACCGATATTCATCTATTTCGGTATGATGAAAATAGTAATGTGAGCATCTTGCTCACTAATGTGGAGTTTGAAGATGAATCATCAACCTGATTTTTACCAAATGTCTCGCCCAGAATTAAGAAAATATGTCCTCTCCCATCGAGAAGATGATGAAGCCCTAAGAATTTATATGGATAGAATGCGAACTGAATCAGGTGTAACTAGATTTACCCTTACTCCTAGTCAAGAAGATATGAAGAAATTAGAAGAATTTCTCAAGGCAAAAATGGATAAATAAAATCAATTTAACTTGCTTGTGCCAAGGCTCTACCTTTTATTCAGTGAACTGGGAGTAATGAGGTACAGCGACTTTCTTACCCGTTCTCCCTTCCCCTATCAAACCCTAGAAATCATCGGGAATAATCCATTGGGTCGGTTGCGTCAGTTTTTTCAGTCTAGCGGCTTCGGCCATTTCTAACATCTTTTCCAAAGAAGTTTCGGCAATAAATTTAGCTGCTTCGGCGGCATGAGCTTGATTAGGACATTTATCGCCTAAAATACAACCATTTAGGCAATCTACAGCACAATTTACCTGTTTTTCCATAAAAAATCTCTTTTTCTGACTAGATTTGGCCTTTATATTCTAACCCAACTTTTTTTCAGTACCTAGGCAAAATTAATTACACATCTTGCTAATCCTTTTGGCGCTCTCAACCGTAGGTAGGTAATTATGCCAGTTAAGAAAGCGGCACGCTTAACCTTCTTGGGGTTATGGTGATGAGCAAATATTGATGTAGGGGCGCAACGCTTGCGCCCATAATGTAGGATGGTGGACACTTTTCGGCCAATATCCAAGAGATTCTCTACCCGGACTACTAGGGGGGTAGGGAAGGATAAACTTGACGCTGATTTGGTAGGAGCTAGAAAGATTGCGCTCAGAGCCTTACTTATTCGGCAAACTGGGTCAATTGCTATAGAAGTTCTCATCTAAGATTTGCTCTGGCAAGAAAGGACAAATTTGAGGATAATCATTTTCTGGGGGAATCCGAACACCAAATTGAGCAAGTTTCCCTTCCTTAATTGCCAC